>NZ_LSJI01000078.1 GCF_001557235.1 Phenylobacterium sp. CCH9-H3
GCTGCTGGGACAGGCGCTGGCCGGTGACGACCAGTTCGTCCACCTGCTGCGCCGCCGCCGGTCCCGCCGCCAGCACCGAAGCCAGCGCCAGACCGCTGACCGAAGTCGTGAACCGTCGCATCCCATACCCCCCATTCGACCAGACCCGGGGCGGCTTAGGGACCTCGCGTGTCAGACGCGTCACGCTGGCGCGACGATCCCGTGACAACCCCCGACCGATTGCGCTTGAGCCGGAAGGCTTACGGCGTTAGGCCGCCGCCATGTCGCAAGGCCCGAACCTCCGAGGACTTTCCCACCAGGCGCGCGAGGCCAAGAGCTGGCCGTTCGAACAGGCGCGCCTGCTGCTGGACCGCATCACCCGCCTGCGCCTGTCCGACGCCGAGCGCGACCTGGCCGCGGCCCTGTTCGCCCAGGGCAAGTTCGCTGAGGCCGTGCAGACCCTGCCCGCCCTGGCCAAGCCGGTGGTCTTCCAGTGCGGTTACGGCGCGTCCGGCCTGCCCCACCTGGGCACCTTCGGGGAGGCCACCCGGCCGACCATCGTGCGCAACGCCTTCCGGGCCCTGACCGAGGATGCGATCCCCACCCAGCTGATCGTCTTCTCCGACGACATGGACGGCCTGCGGAAGATCCCGGACAACGTGCCGAACAAGGCGATGCTGGAAGAGGACCGCGACAAGCCGGTGACCTCTGTCCGCGACCCGTTCGGCGAGTACGAGAGCTTCGGCGCCCACAACAACGCCCGGCTGCGCGCGTTCCTGGACGGCTTCGGTTTCGACTACACCTTCATGTCATCGACCGAGACCTACAGGTCTGGGCGGTTCGACGAGGTGCTGCTGCGCATCCTGGCGCGCTTCGACGCCATCCAGGCGATCATGCTGCCGACGCTGGGCGAGGAACGGCGGGCCACCTATTCCCCCTTCCTGCCGATCAGCCCCAAGACCGGCCGGGTGCTGCAGGCGCCGACGGTGGCCCGGGACGTGGAGAAGGGCACCATCACCTTCCCCGACGAGGACGGCGAGCTGACCGAGGTTCCCGTCACCGGCGGCCACGTGAAGCTGCAGTGGCGTCCCGACTGGGCGGCCCGCTGGACGGCGCTGGGCGTGGACTTCGAGGCCTCGGGCAAGGACCTGGTGGACTCGGTGCGCGTCTCGAACCGCATCGTGAAGGCGCTAGGCGCCGAGCCGCCCGAGGCGTTCCACTACGAGCTCTTCATGGACGAGAACAACACGAAGATCTCGAAGTCCAAGGGCAATGGCCTGACCATCGAGGAATGGCTGCGCTATGGCGCGCCCGAGAGCCTCACCTACTACATGTACCAGTCGCCCAAGTCGGCGAAGCGGCTGTTCTTCGACGTCATCCCCAAGGCGACCGACGAGTACCTGCAACAGCTCGACGCCCTGATCCGCAAGAAGGCGGAGGGCGACAACGCCGCCCAGCTCGACAACCCGGCCTGGCATGTCCACCGGGGGGATCCGCCCGAAAAGGGCTCGCCGGTCAGCTTCTCGTTGCTGCTGAACCTGGTGTCGGCGGCCGACGCGTCCACCAAGGACCTTCTGTGGGCCTTCATCGCCCGCTACCTGCCCGGCGCGACGCCGCAGAGCGAGCCGCTGCTGGACCGCCTCGCGGGCTATGCGATCAACTACTACGAGGACTTCGTGAAGCCCTCGAAGCGGTTCCGGGCCCCGAGCGACCAGGAGCGCGCCGCCATGGAGGCGCTGGTCGCGAAGCTGAAAGCCCTGCCGCCGGGCGCCGACGCGGAGGCGATCCAGAACGAGGTGTTCGAGGTCGGCAAGGCGGCCGGGTTCGAGCCGCTGCGCGCCTGGTTCTCCGCCCTCTACGAGGTGCTTCTGGGCCAGAGCCAGGGCCCGCGCTTCGGCTCCTTCGTCGCCATCTTCGGGGTGGACCGGACCGTCGCTCTGATCGAACGCGCGCTGGCCGGCGAACTGGTGGGCGCCTAGTCCTCGTCGCTGCCGATGGGCATGCCGGGAGGCGCCTCCGGGCGACGCCGGGGCTGTGCGAGGACCCGGACCAGTTCCTCCTTATCGGTGAGCAGCGCCGCCAGAGTCAGGCGGTGGGCCCGCTCCGATGCTTCGGCGCCCGGCGTGACCTTGAGCTTCACGGCCAGGTCGGCCAGGCGCTGGCCGATCTCGGCCTTGGCCGCAGGCGAGACGTCGGGCCGGCGCGACGCGGCGGCCAGTTCCAGGGCCGTGCGGGTCTGGATGCGCCTCGCGACCTCGGCGAGCCGGCCGGGCGCCGGAGCGAAGGCCTGGGCCAGCAGACGGTCGACCACCTCGCCGACCCCGGGCTGGCCGGCGTCACGTCGATGCTGTTCGGTGAGCCGGGCCAGACGGTCGGGCGCCAGAAGGGCGTCCAGCACCATCCCGGCCCCCACGTCGGCGGCGTTAAGGGCGTCGAACACCGGGCCGCCGGCGCCGTCGAACACCTCGATCTGGTACTGCCGGTCGGTGTCGCCCGACTGGCCGGACGAGAGGAACGGGATCAGCGCCTCCGGCGTGTCCAGGGCCTGGGGCGTCATGGCGGCGAGCAGGCCGGCCAGCGCCTCGCGCTGCCGGGCCGCGGGGACCACCTCGGCGCGGGCCGACGGATCGCCCCGGACCGCGTAGCTGAAGTCGACCCCGCCCAGGACCTTGGCCGCCGCCTCGAGCTGGTAGCGGTGAAGGAGATAGATCGGAACGTACTTGCGCTTCAGCGCCTGGGCCGGCTCGCCCGGGCGCAGGGCCTGAGGCCCGAACCGGTCGATGGCCACGCGCCGAACCGCCATGACCCGGGCCAGTTCGGCCACCGGCTCGTCGCCATCGTCCCAGATCGCGCCGTAGGGCTGGCCCGTGCCCACGGCGCGCGCGTCCTGGTCGGTCACATAGCGAAGTGTTTGCGCCGCGCGGGCGGCTTTCACGGCCGGGTCGCCGTCGCCGTACAGCCAGTCGACGGTGAAGGCGTCCCACTTGCCGACGCCCACGCCGTAGGCGTCGCTGAGGTCGATCTTGCCGTCCGTCAGTTTCACGCGCGGGGCGGGGTAGTCCATGACCGAGGCGCGGTCCTGGCTGGACGCCGCGAAGTTGTGCGCAAAGCCCAGGGAGTGGCCCACCTCGTGGGCCGATAGCTGGCGGATGCGGGCCAGCGAGACCTGGATCGGATCGTTGGGGCCGCCCCTGCCGCTTTCGTCGGCGCCCACCAGGCCCTCGAAGATCAGCATGTCCTGGCGCACCCTGAGCGATCCCAGCAGCACCGAGCCCTTCACGATCTCGCCGGTGCGCGGGTCGGTCACCGCCTGGCCATAGGACCAGCCGCGGGTGGCGCGATTGACCCAGTTGATGACGCTATAGCGCACGTCGAGGGGATCGGCGCCTTCGGGCATGATCTCCACGCGGTAGGCGTCCTTGAAGCCGGCGGCCTCGAAGGCCTTCGTCCACCATTGGGCGCCTTCCTGCAGCGCCGTGCGGATCGGCTCGGGGGCGGCCCGGTCCACGTAGAAGACGATCGGCTTCTTGACGGTGGACACGGCGGCGGTCGGGTCGGTCTTCTCCAGGCGGAATCGCCGGGCGAGGCGCTGGACGATGTCCTGGTCGAGAGGCGCGGCGTAGTCCAACACAACGCCGTCGAAGGCGCCGGACCGGGGGTCGAATGCGCGCGGCTGATAGCCGGGCTCCGGCAGCTTCACCAGGCTATGGCGGACGGCCAGGGTGATCAGCTTCGGATCGGGCGCGATATTGCGCGTCTCCGGGCCGGGGGTGTCGGAGGCGTAGGTTTGCAGCGCCTCGAACTCCACGTTCTCCGGGAAGACCTTCACGGCGGAGGTGTCCACGACCGAAAGGTCGCCCACCGGCTTGTAGCCGGCCTCGCCCGCCTGCTTGAGGGCGTCGGCGATGCCGATCACGTCGCGGGTCAGGAACGAGGAGAGGTCGACCAGCAGACGCCCGTCCGGGAGCGTCGCCTCCACCTTGCCGGCCCAGACCACCGAGGTGGCGAAGGCTTCGCGGGCGGCGGCCTGTTCGGCGGCGACGGCGCCGGCGGCCCGGAAGCGGGTGTTCTCGAACTCAGCCAGCACCTTGCCGCCGACCTTGCGGAACGCCAGCACCTGGGTGTCGCCCAGCCGGGCGCGGTCGAGGCCGACCGGCGCGGAGCCCAGGCCGGTCTTCAGCGCCGAGACATAGAGGTAGCGGCCCGCGATCCCCTCGGCGTCCGGCTTGGGCAGGGCCACGAGCGCCCGCCCTTTGGCGGGGTCCGCGTAGACCGAGACCAGGCCTTCCTGCCGCGCGAGCCCCGCGATGGGGTCTGCGGCCTCGCTCCTGGCCTTCGCGGCCGCCGGGCCGGCCAGCGCCAACAAGACGGCGCATCCCGCGCCGGCCAACCACACTCGCTTCACAGCAACCCCCATGACGAACAGGCGGCGAAGCTAGCCACCCGGCGCGCCGGCGCCCAGGGCTCGGCGTCAACAGCCCGCCGCATTTCCGGCGATGCTTCCGCCTTGCCCCCGGGGCCGCCCTTCACCGCAGCGTGAACGTCAGGCTCCCTTGACGTAAACGGAAAGCGGGGGCACCGTGTTATCAACGATAACCTAAGGGAGGACGTCATCATGCCAACGGACCTGCGCCGTCCGGCCCGGACCTACACGATCCGGCAGCTGTGCCTTGAGTTCAAATGCACGCCGCGCGCCCTGCGCTTCTACGAGGACAAGGGGCTGCTCAATCCCGCCCGCGACGGGATGAACCGGGTCTATTCTTATCGCGACCGGGGCCGGCTGATCCTGATCCTGCGGGGCAAGCGGGTCGGGCTGTCACTCAGCGAGATCGGCGAGATCCTTGACCTCTACGAGGCCGACGACTCGGGCGCCCAGCAGGCGGCGAAGAGTCTCAAGAAGTTCCGCGAGCGCATCGTGGCGCTGGAGCAGCAGAAGCAGGACATCGACGCGGCCATCGACCAGCTCCGCGGCGGGATCACCGCCATGGAGAAGCGCCTGGCCAACACGCGCCCGGACCTGCTGCCCCGCGCCGCCGACTACGACCAGATGCTGCGCCGGCAGCTGGACGGCGCGGAAGCCTAGCCTTGCCGGACGACGGCCGGGCGCGAGCCCGGCCATGACGGCTCGGGGGGAGCATGGTATCGGCGGGAAAACCTGCCGCCACTTCCTCTCGAGGTTTGCCCTCCATGACCTATCAGGCCCCTGTTCGGGACTACGCCTTCCTGTTGCGCGACGTGCTGGAGCTGGAGCGTTACGCCAACCTGCCCGCCTTCGCCGACGCGTCGATGGACACCATCGATGCGATCCTGGAAGAGGCCGGCAAGTTCACCTCGGAGGTCCTGGCGCCCCTGAACGGCGTCGGCGACAAGCAGGGCTGCGTCTGGAGCCCGGATTTCACGGTCAAAACGCCCGACGGCTTCAAGGACGCCTACGCCAAGCTGGTGGAGGGCGGCTGGCCCGCCCTCGGCTCCGATCCGGCCTACGGCGGCCAGGGGCTGCCGCACGTGGTCAATGTGGCCTTCTCCGAGATGAGCTCCTCGGCGAACATGGCGTTCTCGATGTACCCCGGCCTGACGCACGGCGCCTATTCGGCGATCCACGTGGGCGGGACGCAGGAGCAGAAGGACCTCTACCTGCCTAAGCTGGCTTCGTTCCAGTGGGCCGGCACCATGAACCTGACCGAGCCGCACTGCGGCACGGACCTGGGGTTGCTGCGCACCAAGGCGGTTCCGCAAGGCGACGGGACGTACAAGATCACGGGCCAGAAGATCTGGATCTCGGGCGGTGAGCAGGACCTGACCGAGAATATCGTCCACCTGGTGCTGGCGCGGATCGAAGGCGCGCCGCAGGGCACCCGGGGCATCAGCCTGTTCATCGTGCCGAAGTTCATCCCCGACGCCGACGGCAATCCCGGTGCGCGCAATTCGGTGAAGTGCCTGGGCCTGGAAGAGAAGATGGGCATCCACGGCAACGCCACCTGCGTGATCAGCCACGAGGAGGCGACCGGCTGGCTGATCGGCGAGGAGAACCGGGGCCTCGCCCTGATGTTCGTGATGATGAACGAGGCGCGGCTGGGCGTGGGGCTGCAAGGGATCGCCCAGGCCGAGGCCGCCTATCAGGCCGCCGCCGCCTTCGCCAAGGATCGGCTGCAGGGGCGCTCGCTCACCGGACCGAAGAACGCGGACGGCCCCGCCGACCCGATCATCGTCCACCCCGACGTGCGGCGGATGCTGATGGACGCCAAGGCCATCGTCGAGGGCGGCCGCGCCTTCATGGCCTGGACCGCCCTGCACGGCGACCTCAGCCACGCCAGTCCCGACGAGGCGGTCCGGCAGAAGGGCCGCGACTACATGGCCCTGATGACGCCGGTGGTGAAGGCGTTCCTGACCGACCGCGGCTTCAACGTCTGCTCCGACGCCATGCAGGTCCACGGCGGCTCAGGCTTCACGGAACACTTCCCGGCCAGCCAGTACCTGCGCGACGTGCGCATTGCCCTGATCTACGAGGGCACCAACGGGGTCCAGGCGCTGGACCTGGTGGGCCGCAAGCTGGCGGCCGACGGCGGCCGCGGCGTCATGAGCTTCTTCGCCGAACTCGACGCCTTCATCGCCGAGAATGAGACGGACGCGGGCCTGAAGCCCTTCACGGCCGGCCTCGCCACGGCCAAGGCGGAACTGCAGGAGGCCACCATGTGGCTGATGCAGAACGGCCTGGCCAATCCCGACAACGCCGGCGCGGCCTCCACCGACTACCTGCACCTCTTCGGCCTGACGGCGCTGGCCTATATGTGGAGCCTGCAGGCCAAGGCGGCCCTGGCCCGCATCGCCGGCGGCGACAAGGACCCCTTCTACGAGACCAAGCTGGTGGTCGGCCGCTACTATGTGGAACGGCTGTTGCCGGAGACGTCTAGCCGGCTTGCGAAGCTGAAGACCGGCTCCGATCTCATGATGAAGCTTCCCGCCGAAGCGTTCTGAGAAGGGGGATACCGTGGCGGCCTACCGCGCGACGATCGACTGGGTCCTGGCCGAGGGCGAGGACTTCCTGAACGGCCGCTACAGCCGGGGGCACCTGGTGGACTTCGCCGAGCACCGCATGCCGGCGACCTCGTCGCCGCACGTGGTCGGCAAGTGGGCGGTGAAGGGCGCGGTGGACCCGGAGGAGATGCTGGTCGCCTCGCTCTCGTCCTGCCACATGCTGACCTTCCTCCACATGGCTCGGCTGGAGGGCTTCACCGTCACCCGCTACCGCGACGCGGCCGAGGGCGTGATGGAGAAGAACCCGGCGGGCGTGCCCTGGGTCAGCAAGGTCACCCTCAGGCCCGAGATCGAGTACGCCGGAAAGCGCCCCACGGAGGCCGAGGCCGAACACCTGCACCACCGCGCCCACGAGGAATGCTTCATCGCCAATTCGGTGAAAACCGAGGTGGTCGTGGAAGAGGTCGCGCCGGTTTAGGCCAGCAGGGCGGCGAGCCGGGCGTCCAGCGCGACTGCGTCCTTGAGCTCGCACTCCCAGACCGTCTCTACGCGCCAGCCCAGCGCCGCCAGGGCCTCGCGGGCCTTCGCGTCGCGGGCGACGTTGCGGGCGACCTTGGCGACCCAGTAGTCGCGGTTCTGCTTGGGCACCCGGGCTCCGCGCGCGCAGTCGTGACCGTGCCAGAAGCAGCCGTGGACGAAGATCGCCAGCTTGCGCCCAGGCAGGACGATGTCCGGATTGCCGGGCAGGTCCTTGCGATGCAGCCGATAGCGGGCGCCCAGCTTGGTCAGCGCCCGGCGCACCGTCATCTCCGGGCCGGTGTTCCGCCCCTTCACCCGCCGCATGACCGCCGAGCGCTTCTCGGGGCCGTAGACGTCGGTCATGGCCTCAGCTCGCGCGGCGTGGGTCCCAGGCGAAACATGCCGGTCAGGGTGGCCGCCGCGATGCGGTCCAGCAAGGGCGCCTGGGCCAGGGGCGCAAACAGCGCGCTGCGCACCCAGGGTCCCACCGGTCCTGCCGACTGGAACAGAGGCGTCAGTGCGCGCGAGAAGAGCTGATAGGGCCCGGTCTGCAGCCGGCGGGCGCGCTGATATCGGGCGAGGTGCGCCGGGCTCTCGACCCGCATCGCCAGCTCGACGGCGTCGATCAGCCCCAGGTTTGCGCCCTGACCGAGCTGGGGGCTGGTCCCATGCGCGGCATCGCCGATGAGGAGGAAGGCGCCTGCAGACCAGTTGCCGACGCTCACGTCGCGGTAGACGGCTCGGCTGAAGGCGCCGGGGCCCTCGAACTGCGCGACGACCGGCTCGACCTCCGGCCAGATGCGCAGCACCCGGTTACGCCACGCGGCGAAGTCGCCTTCGGCCCAGGCGCCCATCGCCCTGACCGGCAGCGACCAGAAGAAGCTCACCTGCCCTCCCCCGATTGGCAGGACGCCGGCCATCACCTCGGCGCGGTCATAGCGCTGCCGCAGGGCGTTTTCGAATTCCGGACCGGCGGCGGCGTTGGCCCAGACGGCGCCCCACGGGTATACTGGGGCCAGGGCGCGCGGTCGCAACTTCTGGCGCAGGCTGGACGCCGAGCCGTCCGCGATCACCACGATGTCGAAGGGGCCGTGCCTACGGCCCGCAGCGTCAGTCAGGGTGGGCGATATCAGTCCATCGAAGCTGGTGACGGCGGCGCCGGTTCGGATATCGACGCCCGCCAACTCCGCCCCGGCGAGCAGCACCTCGAACAGCGACGCCCGGTGCACTCCCAGCCCGAATGCGCCGGGACGCCAGGTGGCGTAGGCCATCCGCATCGGTTCGCGGCCGGCGAGATCCCGCCCCTCCAGCCGGTCGACCCGCGCGCCGCGGGCCAGGATCGCCTCGTCGAGCCCCAACGCCCGCATGGCCGCCAAGCCCGACGGCTGCAGTAGAAGTCCGGAGCCGAGGGGACGCGGGGTCTCGAACGCCTCGCACAGCGTGACCCTGTGACCACGCCCCGCCATGGCCAGCGCCGCCGCAAGCCCGGCGACGCCGCAGCCGACGACGCCGACCTGCAGGCTAGAGTCCGTCGAACAGGGCGGTGGAGATGTAGCGTTCGGCGAAGCTCGGGATGATGGCCACGACCAGCTTGCCGGCCATCTCGTCGCGGCTGGCCAGGTCGAAGGCCGCGGTCAGCGCCGCCCCGGACGAGATGCCCACCGGGATCCCCTCTTCCTTGGCCACCCGCCGCGCCATGGCGAAGCTGTCCTCGTTGGTCACCTGGATGATCTCGTCGATGACGCCGCGGTCCAGGATCGAGGGGACGAAGCCCGCGCCGATGCCCTGGATCTTGTGCGGAGCCGCCGCGCCGCCGGACAGCACCGGCGAGGCGGCCGGCTCGACGGCGACCATCTTGAGCGACGGCTTGCGCGCCTTCAGCACCTGTCCGACGCCGGTGATGGTGCCGCCAGTGCCGACGCCCGAGATCACCGCATCCACGCGGCCCTCGGTGTCGTTCCAGATTTCCTCGGCGGTCGAGACGCGGTGGATCAGGGGGTTGGCGGCGTTGTCGAACTGCTGCGGCATCACCGCGCCCGGCGTCGCCTCGACGATCTCCTTGGCCCGGGCGACGGCGCCGGCCATGCCCTTCTCGGGCGGGGTCAGCTCCAGGGTGGCGCCCAGGATCAGCAGCATCTTGCGCCGCTCGATCGACATGCTCTCGGGCATGACCAGGGTGATCTTGTAGCCCTTGGCCGCCGCTACGAAGGCGAGCGCGATGCCGGTGTTGCCCGAGGTGGGCTCCACGATCCGGCCGCCGGGCTTGAGGTGGCCCGTCGCCTCCAGCCATTCGACCATGGAGACGCCGATCCGGTCCTTAACCGAGGCCAGCGGGTTGAAGAACTCGAGCTTGGCCACGACCTCGCCCTTGGGCTTGAGGGCGGCGGTCAGGTGCGGCAGCCGCACCAGCGGCGTATCGCCGATCAGGTCCAGGACGGAGTCGTAGATCCGGCCCCGGCCCGAGCGCTTGTAGCGGGCGGCGGTGTAGGCCTTGTCGGGAGTGGCGTCGTCCATCGTGGACCTCGTGGCTTGAAGTTCGCGCCGAACCCTAAGCCTTCCGATGGGGATTGGAAGCGGCGAGCCGTGGCGCCGCTTATAGATTTACTCGGCCGCCATGACCGCCGCAGGGTGCAGCAACGGCTCCAGCAGCTCGCCGGCCAGCCAGCGGACGACCGGAACCGCGACCCCGTCCCCGGCCACGTGCAGGGCGCCGGTGGTCGTGCGCGGCAGGGCGTAGGCGTCCGGCAAGCCCATGAGGCGTGCAGCCTCTCGAGGGCTCAAGAGGCGCGAGCGGACCCGTCCGCCCTCCACCACCACGATGGATTGGCGCGAGGACCCGCCCCGCGGGGTCCGCAGGCAGCCGGCCAAGCCGTCGAACCGCACCTCGGCGCGCTGGGTCGGGCGGCCATCCTCGATGCGCGTCCGGCGGAAGACCGCGCCCACCGCACGCCCGGTCACCGCGCCGAGGCGGGCGCGGTGCAGGGGGCCCATCAGGTCGACGAGACGCGCGGTCTCCTCCGGCGAATGCCAGGCCACCGCCTCGTCCGGCTCCAGCAGGGCGGCCAGGTCGGTGTTGCGCGCGGGCGGCGCGGCGAGTCGCCACCAGACCCAGTTGGCGGCCGCGTCGGCTGGCAGGGCGGCGTGGGCGGCGCGGACCGCGCGGGTGTGGAAAGGACTGTCGCCGGTCAGGCCGGCCGGAATATCCCGCGCCGCGATCACAAAGACCCTGGGCCGGGACTGCGGCAGCAGGCTCGCCGCGTCGATCTCCAGCGCCCCGAAGCGGTAGCCGAGGGCGCCCAGCGCGGCGCCCAGCGCGGCGAAATCGGCCCCGCCGTGCGAAGTGAGCAGACCGACCACGTTCTCGATGACGATGATCCGGGGGGCGCGGCCGCCCTCGTCCAACGCCTCCATCAGCCGCCAGAAGCCGAAGAAGGCCGACGAGCGCCCGCCCGACAGGCCCGCGCGGGCGCCGGCGAGGCTGAAGTCCTGGCACGGGCTGGAGGCCCAGGCGAGGTCCGCGCGGCAGGGCAGGTTTTCGACCGACAGCTTCCAGACGTCGCCCTCATGGAAGTGGTCGTCCGCGTCGGGAAAATTGGCGCGGTAGGTGGCCGCCTTGACCGGATCGAAGTCGTTGGCGAAGGCGCAGGACCAGCCGGCGCCCAGGCCCAGCCGGGCCATGCCGCCGCCTGCAAAGAACTCATAGAAGGCGAAAGGCCGCGCCATGGCATGGACGCTAGCGTGATTTGCGCCAAGATCGTGAAGATGAAGACGACGCCAGCCGCCCTCGCCGCCCTGCTCCTCGCCGCCTGCCAGCCGCAGGACCCGGAGGGCAAGCCCGCCCCGCCGCCGGCCGACGCCCCGGCGGCCGCGGCGCCGGCCGGAACGACCATGGACATCTCCAAGCCGATCACCGCGCGCGGGACCGAGCCCTTCTGGGCGCTGACCATAGACGGCAAGGCCTTCCGCCTGACGCGGCCGGGACAGCCCGACCTGACCGCCGAGGCGCCGGGCGCGTCGATCTCGGAGGGTCGGGCGATCTGGATCGCCAAGACGGCGGACGGGCGCCAGATGACCGTGACGCTCTACGCCAGCCAATGCTCTGACGGGATGAGCGATCTCGCCTACCCCATGAGCGCGGAGGTCGTGATGCTCAACGAAGAGCTGCGCGGCTGCGCCGCGAAAGCGACCGAACTGCCGCGCGAAGGCGGTTAGTCCTCCAGCTCCAGCAACTGGCCCTGGGCCACCTGCTGGGCTTCAGCCTGGTGCGGAGCGGGCAGCGCGAAGCCGACGGCTACAGCGGCCAGGGCGGCGAGCGCGATGAAGGCTTTGACGGACATGGTCTCCTCATCCGGACTTCTTCCGGCACGGGCGTAGCAATCCCTTGCCGGAGGCCGGGTTCCCGCTTCGGCGCTTGACCGACCCGGCGTCAGGAGGCGCAAGTACTCGCAAAACACGGTACGGGAGACGCCCCATGGAGAAGGCCTTCGATCTCGTCGTGAGGGGCGGCACCGTCGTGGACGGGACCGGGGCGCCGCCGATCGAGGCGGACGTGGGGGTCAAGAACGGGCGCATCGCCGCCGTGGGCCGCATCGCCGGTGCGGGGGCGGAGGAGATCGACGCGAGGGGCCAGTTGGTCACACCCGGCTTCGTCGACATCCACACCCACTATGACGGCCAGGCCACCTGGGACCAGCGGATGCAGCCCTCGTCCTGGCATGGGGTGACCACGGTCGTCATGGGCAACTGCGGCGTCGGCTTCGCGCCCTGCCGCGAGGCGGACCACGACCGGCTCATCCGGCTGATGGAAGGCGTGGAGGACATTCCCTTCCCCGTGCTGAGCCAGGGCCTGCCGTGGAACTGGGAGAGCTATCCCGAATATCTCGACAGCCTCGCCGGGCGGGCGTTCGACGTGGACATCGGCAGCCAGCTTCCGCACGCGGCGCTGCGGGTGTTCGTGATGGGTGAGCGAGGCGCCAACCGCGAACCGGCGAGCAAGGCCGACATCCATGCCATGGCGGCGATCGCCAAGCGCGCCATGGAGGCGGGGGCCATCGGCTTCGCCACCTCGCGGACGCTCAATCACCGCACGTCCGACGGCCAGCCCACCCCCACCCTGACGGCGGGCGAGGATGAGCTCACCGGGATCGCCATGGGCATGGCCGCCGCGGGACGGGGCGTACTGCAGGTGGTCTCGGACTTCCAGGACCCGGAGGCGGAATGGGCGATGTTGCGGCGCCTGGTGGAAAAATCGGGCCGGCCGTTGTCGTTCAGCCTGCTCCAGAGTCCCAAGGCGCCGCGCAGCTATCAGTTCCTGCTCGAGCGGCTGCGGGCCGCCAACGTGGACGGCCTGCTCATGCGGGCGCAGGTCGCCAGCCGGCCCGTGGGCATCCTGTTCGGCCTGGAGCTGACCCTGAACCCCTTCACGCAGCACGCCGCCTATCGCGAGATCGCCGGCCGGCCCCTCGCCGAGCGCGTCGCCGCCCTCCGTGACCCGTCCTTCCGCGCCCGCCTGCTCGGCGAGGAGATCGAGGCCCAGAGAAGCTTTGCTGGCAGCCAGCCGCGCAACTGGGCCGGCATGTTCCTCATGGGCGAAGACCCGGACTACGAGCCCACGGCCGACCAGACGGTCGCCGCGATGGCCGCGCGGACCGGGCGCGATCCCGCCGAGATCGCCCTGGACCACATGCTGGCCAAGGACGGGCGGGGCATGCTGTACCTGCCGTTCCTGAACTATGCGGACGGGAGCCTGGACCCGGCCTACGAGATGCTGACCCATCCGGACTGCGTGCCGGGCCTGTCGGACGGCGGGGCCCATGTGGGCATGATCTGTGACGGCAGCTTCCCCACCACCAACCTGGTCCACTGGACCCGGGACCGCACGCGGGGACCGAAGCTCAGCATCGAGCGGATGATCAAGGCCCAGTGCCGCGACACGGCGGAGACGGTTGGCCTGTTCGACCGCGGCGTGATCCAGCCGGGGTATCGCGCCGACCTCAACGTCATCGACTACGGGCGACTGAAGCTGAAGGCGCCCGAGGTCGCGCACGACCTGCCGGCCGGCGGGCGGCGTCTGATCCAGCGGGCAGAAGGCTATGCGGCCACCCTCCTCGCCGGCCAGGTCACCTATCGGGACGGCACCCCCACCGACGCCCTGCCCGGCCGCCTCTTGCGCGGAGGCCAGGCCGCGCCGGCCAGGCTGGCGGCGGAATAGGGGGACCGTCGCCTTCCCGACGCTTCGGGTTAGCCGTTTCTTCAACGATATTATGCACTAATGGCGAACCTGCCCGGAGTTCGCATGCCCGCCGTTTCCGCCCCCCGCACCCTGCATCGCCTGATCTACGCCAGTCGTCAGCGGGTTCGCGAGGCGGACCTGGACCACGAGATCTCGCGGATCATCCAGGCCTCGATCCGCAATAACCGCCAGGTCGCCGTGACCGGTCTCCTGCTGATCCACGACGGCTGGTTCGTGCAGGCCCTGGAGGGGCCGGCCGAAGCGGTCATGACCACCTATGGCCGCATCGTGAACGACCCGCGGCACGACGCGGCGAAGGTGCTGGCGGCGGGTCCGGCGGAGCGACGCGAGTTCTCCGACTGGAATATGTGCGCCCGGCGGATGAGCCCGGGGGACGATGCGATCCTGGACGCCCTGGAGCAGCGGCAGGCGTTCACGCCGGCGACCCTGTCGGACAAGTCGGCGCTGCGGCTGCTGAAGGCGGTGCGGGACATTCAGTCGCGAACCCGGCTGTCATTCGCGGGATAACGGGGAAAACCCGGGACGCCGCATGGCGCCTCCCGGCGGTGCGCGGCATATAGGCTGGATGAGTCCCGCCGCCGCCCAAGCCGAGATCGCCCCGCTGGACGCGGCGCGGGACATCCTGCGGCGCACTTTCGGCCATAGCGACTTCCGCGGCCTGCAGGCCGAGGTGATCGCGGAGGTCCTGGCCGGCCGAAACGCCCTGGCGGTGCTGCCCACCGGCGGCGGCAAGAGCCTGTGCTATCAGATCCCCAGCCTGGTGCGGCCAGGCCTGGGGCTGGTGGTCTCGCCGCTCATCGCCCTGATGACCGACCAGGTGGCGGCGCTGGTTCAGTCGGGCGTGGCCGCGGCCCGACTCGATTCCAACATCGAGATGGACGAGCGGGCCGAAACCTGGCGGCGGATCGAGGCCGGCGAGCTGGACCTGCTGTACGTCTCGCCCGAGGGGCTGATGCAGCCCTGGATGCTGGACCGGCTGAGCCGCACGCCGCTGGCCCTGATCGCCATCGACGAGGCGCACTGCGTCAGCCAGTGGGGCCACGACTTCCGGCCCGAGTACCGGATGCTGGGGCGGCTGGCCGACCTGTTCCCCACCGTGCCGCGCCTGGCCGTCACGGCCACCGCGGACGCCCGGACGCGCGACGACATCCGCGCCGAACTGCGGCTGGAGGGCTCGGCCGAGTTCGTGGCCAGCTTCGCGCGGCCCGAGCTGATCCTCTCGGCCGAGCGCAAGCGGGGGAACGTCGAGAAGAAGGTGGTCGAGCTGGTCACCGCCCGGCCCGGCCGTTCGGGCGTGGTCTATGCCGGCTCGCGCGACAAGACCGAGGGCCTGGCCCAGGCGCTGCGGGACGCCGGCGTGCCGGCTCTGGCCTACCACGCCGGTCTCGACAAGCGGATCCGGGCGCAGCGGCTGGAAGAGTTCCTGGAGGCGGACGCCGCGGTGATGGTGGCGACGATCGCGTTCGGCATGGGGGTCGACAAGCCCGACGTCCGCTTCGTGATCCACGCCGACCCGCCGGCCGCCATCGAGGCCTACTGGCAGGAAGTCGGCCGGGCCGGGCGCGACGGCGACCCGGCCGAAGGGATCACCCTCTACGGCGCGGCGGACCTGTCCTGGGCGCTGCGCCGGATCGGCGAGCGCGACGTGGACGAGGCCGTCAAGCAGGCCCAGGTGCGCAAGGTGCGCCAGCTCTACGCCATGCTGGACGGTTCCGGATGCCGGGCCGCCGCCGTGCGCCGCTACTTCGGCGAGGAGGGGGTCGAGCCCTGCGGCCAGTGCGATCTTTGCCTGGGGACCGTGGAGACCACCGACGCCACCGAGGCCGCCCAGAAGGCGCTGTCGGCAGCGCACCGGCTGCAGGGGCGCTTCGGCCGCGGCCGGCTGGTCGATCACCTGCTGGGCAAGACCAAGGACGTGAGCGACTGGGAGGCCGGGCTCTCCACCTGGGGTATCGGCCAGGAGCTGTCGGCGACGCAGTGGCGGGACCTGACCGAGCAACTTCTGTTCGAAGGCCTGCTGCGCGAGGACCCCAACGACGGCCGGCCGCTGGTGGGCCTGGGCGACGCCGAGGCCGTGCGCGCCGTGTTCCGGGGGGAGCAGCGGGTGGCGATGCGCAAGCACCCCGAGGGGCCCGAGGCCCGCGCCACGGCCCGTGGCCGGCGGAAGGGGCGCGAGGCTGCCGTGGTGGGCGCCGGCGACCAGGCGCTGTTCGAGGCCCTTCGCGCGTGGCGGGCCGCCGAGGCCAAGGCCCAGCACGTGCCGCCCTACGTCATCTTCCACGACCGCACCCTGGCCGAGATCGCCGCCGCCAAGCCCGGCTCCCGCGCCGCCCTCGCCCGCCTCAACGGCGTCGGCGAGGCCAAGCTCTCGCACTATGGCGAGGCGGTGCTGGAGGTGGTGGGGGGGTTCATCTGAATCGAAGGTTCCTCCCCCGCCGGGGGAGGTGGCTCGGCGCCGTGCGCCGGGATGGAGGGGGTCCTCCACGACCTGGACAGACCCCCTCGCCCGCTTCGCGGGAGCTCCCCCAGAGGGGAGCAACTTCAGCCTAGAACTTCGTCTTCACTTCCACGCCGATGATGCGCGGGTCGTTCACGAAGCCGGTAAGGTTGTTGAAGTCGATGCCGCCTTCCAGCGACTTGTCGTTGGTGATGTTGCGACCGAAGGCGGCCACTTCCCAACGCTCGCCGGGCGCGCGGTAGCCCAGGCGCAGGCCGCCCTCCAGCAGCTTGTCGTCGCTGAACTCGGCCGACTCGTAGAGGAAGAAGTTGACCTTCGAGCGGTAGGCCCAGTCGGTGAAGACGAAGATCTCGCCCTCGCCCACCGGCCACGAGTAGCCCGCCGTCACGTTGGCGATCCACTTCGGTGCGTTCGGCAGGCTGTTGCCGTCGATGCGCACCGTCCCGGCGACCGGGCCGGCCGGATCCAGCACCGTGCAGCCGCCGCCGCAGGGCTGGGTGAACAGGTTCGGATCCTTGATCTCGGTGTTGTTGTACGAGAGGCCCGCCGTGAGGATCAGGCGGTCCACCGGCTCGGCCTCGGCGTTGAACTCGAAGCCGTAGCCCACCGCCTTGTCGGCGTTGAGTAGGCGGTTGAAGTTCGCGCCGCCGCCGACCGCGGTGATCTGAAGGTCCTTGGCGCGGTAGTAGAACACGGCGGCGTCGAAGCGGGCGCGGGCGTTGGGCAGCGTGCCCTTCACCCCGGCTTCATACGACATCACCGTCTCCTTGTCGGCGACCGAGAGCGTGTCGCCGAACACGAGGCGGCCCTGGATCGACGGGGCGCGATAGCCGCGGGCGACACGGGCGTAGACGTTCACGTCGTCGCTCACCGCATAGGTGGCGTTGACGTTGAAGCTGACCTCGCTGGTGTCGGGGTTCGCGCGCAGGATGGCCGTGGCCGGGGCGCCGAACGGCGACAGGGTGCGCTGGGCCAGGAAGTCCTTCTTGTCGTCGGAGTAGCGGATGCCGCCGCCGACGTTCAGGCGTTCGCTGACGTCGTAGTCCAGGTTGGCGAACAGCGCCCAGCTCTCGCTCTTCTGGTTCTGGTAGGCGTAGCCCTGGAGGGCGCCGCCGGCCAGGGTGTTGTAGTCGAAGCTGTCGATCTTGATGCTTTCGTTGAAGTAGAAAGCGCCGACCGTGTAGCCGAGCGGGCCGTTCTGGCCGGCCAGGCGCACCTCCTGGGTGAACTGGCGGTGGAACGGGATGCCGTCGGCGCTCTCCGCCGGGAACGGGATGAAGCCCGGGCCGAAGGGCGGGGCGAACGAGGCGCCGAAGCCGCCGTCGATGTCGCCACGCGAATAGGCGTCCACGCGCTCGTAGGCGGTGATCGAGGTCAGGGTGGGCATGCCCTCGCCGAAGTCGTAGTCCAGCTTCAGGCTGGCGCCGGCGGACTCGATCTTCTGGACCGCGCGGCCCTGGGCGTCCTGGCTGATCTCGTCGCGCTTGAAGCCCGGGACGAAATTGTTCGTGCCCGCCTGGATGATGTTGGCGCGGAAGACGCGCGGGGTGCCGTCCAGGTGCTGGTAGTGCAGGTTCAGCAGCGCCGAGAGGTCTTCGGTGGGCGTAAACAGCAGCTGGCCGCGGATGGCGAACTGGTCGTAGCCCTCGCTGTCGTTCTTCTTGGGCGTCAGGGTGTTGTCCACCCAGTCGTCGCGGTGCTGGTAGATGGCCGACAGGCGGCCGGCCAGCAGCCCCTCGACGATCGGGCCGGAGACGGCGCCCTCGACGTTGATCGTGGAGTGGGTGGCGTAGGACGCCTGGGCGTAGCCCTCAAAGGTCTGGGTCGGCTTGGCGCTGTCGAACTTCAGCACGCCGGCCGGGGTGTTGCGGCCGAACAGGGTGCCTTGCGGGCCCTTCAGCACTTCCACCTGCGCGATGTCGAACAGCGGGAAGCCCTTCAGCACCGGGGTCTCGAGCACGACCTCGTCATAGACGAAGGAGACCGGCTGGCTGGCGTTCAGATCGAAATCGGTATTGCCCAGGCCACGGATGTACGGGCGCGGGAAGGTCCGGCCGAAGCTGGATTCCAGGGTCAGGCTGGGGACGCGGGCCGAGAAGACGCGGATGTCGCCGCCGGACGAGCGGATGGCGTCCAGCTTCTCGCCGCTCACCGCGGTCACCGCCAGCGGCACGTCGTTGATATTCTCGGATTTCTTCTGGGCGGTGACCAGCACCTCGCCCACTTCGGTGTCGGCTTGCGCCGCCATGGCCGGGGACGTCAACGCAAACACAGTGACGGAGGCGCTGGCGGCCAACAGGGCGCGCAGCGACGCGGGCGTCTTCATGAGAGGACCTCTGGTTCTTCAGGCGACTGGGAGCTCGCCTTCCGACGCCCTAGCTACACCACGCGAGGCGTTCGTGGGTGCGGTCTCGGCCTGCGTGTCACAATTCTGTCGCGCAGCGTGATCGCAGCGCAACAGTGTTGTGCGAGCCTCAGGGCTTCACCACCGGGTACGAGATGATCAACGCCAGCTCGCTGGCGCCGACTTGCCGGATGCCGACGACGGCGCCCGTGTAGAGATAGGCCGCCATGCCGGGGGTCAGTCGGGCTTTCACGCCGTCGGACTCCACTTCGCCTTCGCCGGACAGGACGTAGTAGACCTCGTCGTGGGCGATCGGATGGGGGCCGATGGCCGCCCCCACGTGCAGCACGCGCTTGCGGAACTCCATGGTCCGGTTCGGCACGGCGTCGCTGATCCGGTAGGCAGTGCTCATCCCGATGGCGCCGTGTGGCGGCGGTTCCTGCCGGACCACCTTGGTCTCGTCGACGATGACGGCGGGCGGCGCGGCGGCGGCGGGGCCGGCCGCAAGGGCTGAGAAGGCGAGCGTGACGGCGAGCAGGGTGCGCATGATGGATCCTCCAGGCGGCACCCTGAACCTGTCGCGCCCTGCTCCCAAGGAGAGAGCGCGGATCGCCGGGTCAGTCCTCGGGGTCGGCGGTCTCCAGCCCAGCGCAGCAGGATTCGGTGAGGTATCCTGCGAGCGCGGCGACCCGGGCATAGTCGGCGGTGCAGATCACCTCCCGCCCCCGGCGCTCCTGGCGCACCAGGCCCGAGCGGGTGAGGGCCAGGAGATGATGCGACAGGGTCGAAGCGGGGGTGGCCATCAGGCGGCCAAGGTCGGTGACCTTGGCCCCCGGCTCGCCAGCCCGCACCAGCAGACGGAACAGGCGCAGCCGCGTCGGGCTGCCCAGGGCGGCGAGCCCGGCGACGGCGTCGCGCTCAGAAAGGACCGACATGCCATCCGTGTAGGTCCCGCCAGGCCGACCGGTCAATCGAGCGCGGCGTCAGCAGCAAGCCGGCGCCTCGGCCTTGGGGGTCGCGCCGCAGCAGGCCGTGGCCGCCACGTCCGCTGCGGGCGCGGCGGCCGGCGGCTCCGGATCCTCGCCGTAGGTGGTCGCCTCGCCGAAGGTGTAGAACGTCTCCCAGCGGACGCCCGCCGGGTCGTTGACCCAGCTCTTGTCGGATCGGGCGTAGCAGCAGGCCGTCGCGGTCTGGTCGAACGTCTCGGCGCCTGCGGCCTTCAGGCGGCCGGCCAGCGCCGCCAGCTCTTCCGCCGTCTCGGTCTGGATGCCGATGTGGTCGACTCCGACCGCCGCGCCGCGCGCGGAAATCGCGAAGTTCACCAGCGGGTCGTCCAGCTGCCACTTGGCATAGTCGTCCTTCACCACCGTCGGCGGCGCGCCGAACAGGGTCTCGTAGAACTGCATCGATTGCACGAGGTCTGGAACGCTCACGTGGAGGTGCATGCGCTTCATGGGACGTCTCCAAAAGGACTATATTTCTGGTTTCTTGGAAATATAGCATCCCGGCGGGGTGTCAAGCCGGTCGAGCCTGTTTCATTCGATAATTCTGCTATGGTGGAATCATGGAAGCGAAATCCGCCGTACCCTGCCTGTCCGCCCTGGCCCACGATGGCCGGCTTGCGGTGTTCCGACTGCTGGTGCAGCGCGGCCCCGGGGGCCTTGCCGCGGGCGAGATCGCCCGGACGCTGGGGTCGCCCCCCAGCTCCCTCTCCGCGAATCTCAACATTCTCAGCCACGCCGGCCTGATCGCGTCGCGCCGAGAGGGGCGCTCGATCATCTACACCGCGAACTACGACGTCATGAGCGAGTTGCTCGCCTTCCTGGTGGAGGACTGCTGCGGCGGGACGCCCGAGATCTGTGGGCCCCTCGCCGCCATCGCCGGCCAGCGCTGCGCGCCCGCCCGATGAGCACCCAGCCCATGTCGCGCTTCGAGCGCTTCCTGACCGTCTGGGTCGGCCTGTGCATCGTGGTCGGGGTCGCCCTCGGCCATCTGTTCCCCGCCGCCTTCCAGGCCATCGGCGCGGCCGAGGTCGCCAAGGTGAACTTGCCGGTCGCGGGGCTGATCTGGCTGATGATCGTGCCCATGCTGATGAAGGTCGATTTCGGCGCCATGCGCGCGGTGGGCCGACACTGGCGCGGGATCGGCGTGACCCTGTTCGTCAACTGGGCGGTGAAGCCGTTCTCCATGGCCGCCTTGGGCGCGGTGTTCATCGGCTGGCTGTTCCGCCCTTACCTGCCGGCGGGTCAGATCGACAGCTACATCGCCGGGCTGATCCTGCTGGCCGCCGCGCCGTGCACGGCCATGGTGTTCGTCTGGAGCAACCTCACCCGGGGCGAACCCAACTTCACCCTCAGCCAGGTGGCGGTGAACGACGCCATCATGATCGTCGCCTTCGCGCCGATCGTCGGCCTGCTGCTCGGCCTCTCGGCGATCACCGTCCCCTGGGAGACGCTGCTGCTGTCGGTGGGACTCTACATCGTCGTCCCGGTCGTCCTGGCCCAGCTCCTCCGCGGAGCCCTGCTGCGCGGCGGCGGGGAGGCGGAGCTGCAGCGCCTCCTGGCGCGGATCGGGCCCGTCTCGCTCACGGCCCTGCTCGCGACCCTGGTCCTGCTGTTCGGCTTCCAGGGCGAGCAGATCCTGTCCCAGCCGGCGATCATCGCCATGCTGGCCGTACCCATCATGATCCAGGTCTACTTCAACGCCGGCCTTGCCTACCTGCTGAACCGCGCCAGCGGAGAGGCCCATTGCGTCGCCGGCCCTTCGGCCCTGATCGGCGCCAGCAACTTCTTCGAGTTGGCCGTGGCGGCCGCCATCAGCCTCTTCGGATTCTCGTCCGGCGCGGCCCTTGCCACGGTGGTGGGCGTGCTGGTCGAGGTGCCCCTGATGCTGACCGTCGTCGCGATCGTGAACCGCAGCTGCGGT
This sequence comes from Phenylobacterium sp. CCH9-H3, assembly GCF_001557235.1. Classification (GTDB taxonomy): domain Bacteria; phylum Pseudomonadota; class Alphaproteobacteria; order Caulobacterales; family Caulobacteraceae; genus Phenylobacterium. The sequence goes on from NZ_LSJI01000078.1 coordinate 21,454, forward strand.
TGGTACGACCGCGGCGGGGCGGTGCGGCGAGTGGCCTTGACGGGGGGAAGCGGCGCGCCGCCGTCGAGCTAGGCGTCGGTCGCCCTGGTCGTCACCTGGTCGCCTGCGAAAGCATGCCCAGGGCGATCCCGGCCTGAACCGTGATCGATAGGGTGCGCGGCCAGTTGGAGCGCACCAGTTCGGCGATGACCGCCGCGTCGCGCCCCGTCCGCTCCAATCGGTTGTGACGCGGTATGGCCAGCAGCACCGTCACCGCCAGCCCGACCGCGCCGGCGGCGATGTTGGCGGCGCTCATCCACCCGGGAACGGGCGGACCCCACAGCGCCAACGGGATGGGGGCCAGAAGGCTGGCGAAGCCCGGCAGGATGACCGGCAACGCGATGCGGCGCGAATAGAAGCGGTGATAGGCGACGTAGTCGGCCTCGCCGACCTTGGCGAAAACGGGATAGACGACGATCTGGCAAAACCAGATCTGCCCCAGGACCCAGAACACCAAGGCCACCCACACCGGCAAAATCCATTGGCCGGCCATCATGGCGTCGCGCCCCGGCCGAGCGCCGCCGCCTGGCGCAGGCCGATCCCATGGGCGAGCGGATCCGCATGACGATGGATCAGCGCCCACCCCTCCGCCGTACGGCGGTAGACCAGGGTCACCCGCAGAGCCCAGTCCTGCGCCGGCAGTCCGCCAACCTCCACGCGGGCGCGCTCGATCACGGCCAAGGTCGCCATATCGGCGCCTTCCCACGCATGGACGAGCTGCTGGGAGAGCGACCCGTTTGCGAAAAACGCGCCGAGCCGGGCCCAGGCCGCCTCGTCCGTCGGGCGGCGCGAAGGCTCGCCGCCAAAGGGCGACATCAGCAGGAAATCCTCATCCAGGCGCAGCAGCGTCCGGTAGCGGGCCACGTCGCCGCGCATCAGGGCGTCGTTCGCGCTTTCGGACAGCTTCACGAGATCCGGGAGGGGGGACTCGGTCGTGATGGCGGCCGGCGTGGCCGCGAGACCGCCTGCGCACACTGCGCGCCGGGATATCGACATGGTGGTGCTCCGTCTTGCGATGACGGATCAAGGACTATGAAGGCGCTCGCTGAATCCAATGATATGATTACAGCGATATGCTGCATGAAACTGATCTATCCCGGGCCGACCTGAACCTTCTCGTGCTGTTCGAGGCGGTGATGGAAGAACGCCACGTCGGCCGCGCGGCGCTGCGACTGAGCCTTTCGCCGTCGGCGGTCAGCCACGGCCTGGGCCGGTTGCGCCGGCTGCTGGGCGATCCCCTCTTCATTCGGACCCCCAGGGGCGTGACGCCCACGGATCGCGCGGTTCAGCTGACGGCGCCCATCGCGGAGGTCCTGGCCGGCGTGCGCGGAGTCCTCGCCAGCGTCGCGCCGTTCGACCCCGCGACGTCCCGCCGCCGCTTCGTGCTCGGCGCCCCGGACGGCGTGTCGGCCGTCATCGCGCCACCACTGCTCGCCCGGCTGCGGTCCGTCGCCCCGAACGTCGATCTGGGCGTGCGCCAACTGCTGCCGGTCGAAGGCGAGACGAATCCCGTTCGCGCCTGGCGCGGCGCCTTCGACGACCTGGACGCGCGCACGCTCGACATCGCCGTGATCCCCGTCGACGAGATCCCGGCGCGCTTCCACCGGCAGGCCGTGTTCGAGGAGGACTTCGTCGCCGCGGTGCGCCGAGGACACCCGGCCGCGGGCGGGCTCGACCTGGACGCCTATTGCGCCCTGCCGCACCTCGTCGTCTCCGGCACAGGCGACCCGTACGGTTTCGTCGACGTCGTCCTGGCGCGCGAGGGCCGCGCGCGGCGGATAGCGCTCACCGCGCCGAACTTCATGTTCGCCTTGGCCCTTGTGGCGGAGTCGGACCTGGTGTGCGCCTTGCCGCGGCGCTTCGCGGCGATGCACGGACCGAGGTTCGACGTGGTCGGACTGGAGCCGCCGCTGCCGCTCGGCCGCTTCCGCCTCAACGCGGCGGTTCCCCTGCCAGCCCTCGCCGACGCCGGGCTGGCCTGGATGCTCGACCAGCTGGCCGAGGGACGACAGCGCTGAACCGCTCTCTCCCTTCCCTTTCGCTCACATGCGCTCACCGGGGAGGCGGCTGGCCTGCTTCACCCAATCCGCGACCTGTGCTTCGTCGATAGCGTCGGCCTCATGAATGTCGAGGTATCGAACCTTCTCCTGCCTGGACGATCCGGGGGGCCGAGGGTCCAGCGACGCGCCCTGGAAGAAGGCGACCTTCACGTACCTGGTGAAGCAGTGGAAACTCAGGAACCAGACGTCCCTCTCCAGCCCGTAGAGGGGCGAGTTCCACTTCACCGCCTTCTGCACGCCCGGAACGGCCTGGACGATCAGCGCGTCCAGCCGTTCGCCGATCCGGCGCTTCCATCCCGGCATGGCGGCGATGTAGCGCTGAACGGGTTCGTCGCCGTAGCCCTTGGGAATCTGCGGATTGCCCCCCGAGAGAAGCAGTGGCTCGCCGTCTGCAGATCCCGAGCGGTCATCAGCCTTCGCCATCCTCGAGCCTCCTGCGTGCGCGCTCGCCGCACCAGGCCGGGCGCGACGATGGGAATCGACGGCCCCACCACGACGAAGCGGACGAGCCGCCCGATCAGCGGGAGCCCTCGGCCTCGAGCATGACGACCGGCGGGGGCCGCCAGCCGCCAGAGATCATCTCCGGCTTCGGAAGGTACGACCGGACGACCAAATAGAACGGCCGATCGGGCGCTGGAAGCCAGTTCGCTTTGCTCGAGGGCTTGGCGTGCTGGATGCGAAGGTCGATCGAACCGTCCTTGTTGGTCCGCAGGCCCGGCGTGCGGTCGTTGATGAGATAGCGTCCCAGTTCGTTCGGGTAGAGCGCCAGCGTCGCGGCGTCGTAAAGGGTAACCGACCAGAACGCGTTGACCGGCGGCGGCTTGAACGAGAGCGTATAGTTCCCCTTGGACCCGTCGAGCGGGCGGCCCTGGCCGTCGGCGAAGGTGTTGAACGAGAGGTTCTCCGCGTCGACGTTCGCGCCCAGGCCCACGTAGTTCACCGTCGCGCGGCTGAGGTAGTTGAAGCCGTATCGCGCCTTCTCAACACGGCTCCAGCCCGTGCCCGTCGGCGCGCCCAACTGGGCCCGCGAGGCCGCGATCATCTTCATCGCGTCCTGGAAGCCGGCCTCCATGCCCGCGCGCGTCTCCGCGTCCAGGCGCGCCGGGTCGAAGGCCTCGGGGCCGCCGATCCCGATCGCGCGGAAGCGATAGACCAAGGCGTCCTCCTGCTCCGGATGGCCGTCGGTCCGCAGCACATGGTCCAGCACCCGGAAGAACCCTTCGGCCGTGTCGGCGTCGGGCCGCGGATAGGCGGCAGCCTTCGCGGCGGGGGCGAGCGGCGCAATCCTCACACTGTCCTGGACCTTGCGCGCGATCGCCACCTCCGCCGGGGTCTGGGCGAAGACCCGCATCAGGATCCACGCGCGCGGTGTCGCCACCCGGAACAGCGTGACGCCTGGCGGCGGCTCGCCCGTCCAGACCGCGGGCGCGATCAGATAGCGTCCGGCCTTTGAGCCGAAGGTGCGGGTCCCGATGTTGCTGGCGTTGCTGAACATGTCGAGGAAGTTAAGCGTGTAGTACTTGAGCGGAACGTCCGGCGTTTCGATGAGGACGGGGCCCGCGGTCAGGTCGAGCCAGGCGTTGGAATAGAGGGTGTCCGAGTTGGGCGACTTGAACGCCTTGTAGTCCGGCCCCGCCAGGTCGCGGTCGTGGGCGAAGCGGTTGAAACCCACGTAGCGCGGGTTCGCCTGATCCACCGCCTGGGCGAACATTTCGCGGTACTGATAGACGCTGGGCAGGCCGTAGATCGCCGCCTCCACCGCCAGGGCGCGGGCGAGCTGGGACCGGGCGGCCGGATCCCGGGGGACCACGTCCCCAGCCGGCGTGGGAGCAAACTGGTCGACGGCCTGCAACGGATAGCTCGGCGCCGGCTGCAGGGGATAGGCGCGCTCCGCCGCGGCCGCGGTCCCGGCGAACGCCAGCAGAAGCGTCGAAGCTGCGGCCCATCGAGCGATCATGGCGGTTGCCTCATTTGAAACCGAATGGTTTCACTATGCGCGACGGACGCAATTTTGCAAGATGATGATTATGAATTAACGCATGACCGACTCTTCGCCGCCCTCCCGCGCCCGCAAACGCCGGATGCCGCGCGTCGATCGCCCCGCGCGACAGGCGAGCTATGTCCGCATCGCGGCGGAGACCTTCTACGACCTTGGCCTTCAGCGCGCCGCGATGCGCGACATCGCCGAGCGGGCGGGCGTGGCCAAGATCCTGATCTACCGGCAGTTCCCGTCGAAGGAGGCCCTGCTGGCGGCGATCTTCGAGGAGGTGCTGCGGGAGATCCGCGCCGTCTACGACGCCCCGTGGCCAGGCTATGGCGCGGCCGTGATGGAGGTGCTGCGCCGCGCGCGCGGCAACCGCGCCGCCTACCTCCTGCTGCTGCGCGATTGCCGCTCCGATCCCGAGGCCAAGCGCTGGTACGACATCTACGAGGACCGGCAGATCGAGCCCTTCATGGTGTTCCTGAGACCCGCCGAGGGCGCGCCGGCGGGGGCGGAGGACCGTGCGCGCCTCGGGGCGCGATCTCTCGTCGGAATCGTCACCGAGACGCTGATCGACTGGATCGAGGATCGCGACGGGCTGGACGACGCCGAACGCGTTCGCTGGTTCGGCCACATCGTCCGAGAATGGCGGCGCATCACCCGGGCGGTCTATCGGCTCGACGCATAGACCGCGCGTCATCCCTCAGGCCGTCGCAACGATCCCGAGGGATTTGTACAGGAGCGCCTTCACGGCGCGGTGGGCCTTGGCCAGGCGGGCTTGCTCCGGCAGCCCTCAGAACGCCACCCGCACCCGGCCCATCACCGTGCGCGGCGCGCCCGGCGTGATCCAGACGTCGCTGTAGGAGCTCTCCAGGTAGTAGGTGTCGAACAGGTTCTCGACGTCGAGATGCAGCGAGACCTTCTCGGTGAGCTGATAGGCGGCGTTGGCGCGAACCGTGACGTAGTCCGGCAGTTCGAAGCCGCTGTTGACGTCGTCGCCGGGGCGGTCGCCCACATAGACCACGCCCGCCCCCAGGCTGACCGAGCCGGGCTCATCGGCCTTGGATCGCCAGTTGGCGTAGATCGCGCCGGAGTGTTTGGGCACGTTGCTGAGCGCGCTGCCGTCGAGGCCGGAGCGCGTGTCCTCGGTGATCTTGGTGTCGGTGTAGGCATAGACGGCGGTCGCGGTGACGCCGGCCGGGAGCGCGAGGGTCGCCTCCGCCTCCAAGCCCTGGCTGCGGGCGCTGCCGACCGGAATGAAGAACCCGCTGTTGGCCGGATCGTTGACGAGGATGTTGTCCTTCTCGATGCGGAAGACGGAGGCCGTCCCGGTCAGGCGGCCGTCCAGGCTCCACTTGACGCCGGCCTCCCAGGCTTCGCCCTTCTCCGGCGGAAATGCGCCGCCGGCGGCGTCGGCCCCCTGGTTGTAGCGGAACGAGCGGCCCCAGCTCGCATAGGCCGACACGCTGTCGTTGGGCGACCAGGTGATCGCCGCCCGCGGCGAAGCCTGGGACGGAGACTGCCGCGTGACCTGGCCGTTGCGGTAGTTGGTGTTGGCCTGGCGCACCCAGTCCTGGCGCAGGCCGACCAGCAGGACGAACTGGTCGCTCAGGGTGACCAGGTCCTGGACGTAGACGCTTTCGCCACGCAGTTCCTCCAGCAGATCCTGGTTGAGCGCGGCCGTGGGCTTCGGCTGGCCGTAGACCGGATTGAAGATGTCGATGGCGTACGGGTTCGCGGCCGCTGGGCTGAAGCGGTAGAAGATCCGGCGTTGGTCGTAGGTGAAGGCGTCGGCGCCTACCCGCAGCTGATGCTGCAGCCCGGCGAGCTCGCCGTCGAAGCTGACCTCCACCCGTCCCGAGAGGTCCTCCCAGTCGTAGTCATGGACGCGGAGCTGGCGGCGGAGCTGGGTCCCGACCAGGGTCGAGTTGTGGGTCGACTGGCCCTCGAACTCGCCGTCGCGGTACTGCACGCCAGCCTCGATCGCCAGGCCCGGGCCGAGGTTGTACGTCGCCGTCAGCTGGTGCTGGTTGGTCCGCTGTTCGATGTCGCCGTCGTTGGGTTCGCCCAGAAAGCGCCGCCGGGGCAGGGCCTTCCCGTCGCCGCCCACGGCCACCAGGCCGCGGTCGTGGACGAAGCCCACCTCGTTGACCTCGAGCTGGTAGAGCAGCCGCAGGTCCTCCGAGGGTTCCCAGGCCAGGGACGGGGCGACCAGCAGCCGGTCGCTGCCCACGAAGTCGCGCCAGCCGTCGGTGTCCTGGTAGACGGCGATCAGCCGGGCGGAGAACCCGCCGCCCAGCGGGCCGCCGACGTCGCCCACGGCCCGATAGGTGTCGTGGCTGCCATAGGCGAGCTCGCCCGAGGCGTGCGGCCGATCCTGCGGCGCCTTGGTGACGATGTTGATAGAGCCGCCCGGCTCGCCCTTGCCGGACAGGGCCGAGGCGGGGCCCTTCAGCACCTGGAACAACTCGACGGTCGCCACGTCGCGGCGGGCGTTGAAACCGCGGTTGGCCGTGAAGCGGTTCACCAGCAGGTCGGGGCCCTGGTTGATGTCGCCGGAGAAGCCACGGATCGCATAGGCGTCCCAGGCGCCGCCGAAGCTGTTCTGGCGCGCCATGCCCCCTGCGTAGTCGAACAGGTCCGAAAGGTTGGCGATCCCGGTGTTCACGATGAGCGCCTCGTCCAGGACGCGCACGCTCTGGGGCAGCTTCAGCGTATCCACGTCCAGGCCGTTGATGCTGGCGCTGGCCTGGCGCGAACCGGTGACGACGACCGCTTCCACATCGGCGGCGTCGGCCGCTTCCGCGGCGAGCGCGGGCTGGGCCAAGGCCGTGGGGGAGGAGGTCAGCAACAGGGCCAGCCAGCGCGCTCTCGCGGTCATCGTCACCTCGCTCGACGAACAGATCTCCGGATCGCCGGAGCGGCGTTCGGTTAAGCGGCGCCGTCTTGACGCGTCAAGGGAAATGTTACGATATAACATCTCACATGTGGATCGCGTCGGCCTGGTCGTCGCGGCGTGCTCGAGCGTGCGGAGTGGCGATGACGGCGGTGAACTCACGGACCCTCGTGTCGGTCGAGGGCCTGACGGTCTCGTATGGGAGCCGGCGTGTGCTGGATGGACTGGAGCTCAGCGTGGCGGCCGGGGAGGTCTATGCGCTGCTGGGCGGCAACGGCGCCGGCAAGTCGACGACCCTGCAGGCGCTTCTTGGATTCGTTTGTCCGCAGTCCGGGGGTGTGCGCGTCGCCGGCCACGATCCCGCCGCCGAACCCGAGGTCGTGCGCCGCGCCATCGCCTATATTCCGGAAAACGTGGCGCTCTACGAACACCTCTCCGCGCGGGAGAACGTGGACTACTTCCTGGGGCTCGCGGGCGCCGGCCGGTCGGCGGCCGAGGTCGAGGAAGCCTTCCACACCGTGGGCCTTCCTGAAGAAGCCTGGCGGCGTCGCGTCGCCGGCTTCTCCAAGGGCATGCGGCAGAAGACGGCCATCGCGCTCGCGATGCTGCGCCGGGCCTCGGTCCTGCTGTTGGACGAGCCGACATCGGGTCTCGATCCAGGCGCCGCTGCGGACTTCCACGACCTGATCTCACGCCTTCGGAGCGATGGCGCCGCCATCCTCGTCGTCACCCACGATCTCTTCGGGGCGGCGGACGTCGCCGACCGCATCGGCTTCCTGGAGCAGGGCCGCATCGTTCAGGAAATGGCCGCCTCGGGTCCCGAACGCTTCGACCTGCGCGCCCTGCACGACCGCTTCCAGCGGGCCACGGTCGCGGGCAAGGCCGCATGAGCGCCGTCTTCTCCATCGCCGCCAACGAGCTGCGCCACCTTGTCCGCAGCCGGGTGGCGTTGACCGGCCTCGTGCTCACGGCATTGCTGACCCTGGCCGCCGCACTGACCTCCAGCGCCTACCAGGCCGACCAAGCGGGGCTCAGAGCCAGGCTGCAGGCGTCCGCGGACGCCGAGTTCGAATCCCAGCCGGACCGCCATCCGCATCGCGTCGTGCACTACGGCCACTTCGCCGTCCGCCCGGCCAGCGGGCTCGCAGCCCTCGACCCGGGCGTCGAGGCCTTCACCGGCAACATGATCTTCCTGGAGGGCCATCGGCAGAACAGCGCCAACTTCGGCGACGCGCGCCAGTCGTCGCTGCTGGTCCGGTTCGGCCAGCTTTCGCCCGCCCTGGTGCTGCAGACGGTCGTGCCGCTGCTGCTCGTCTTCATCGGGGCCGCCGCGGTCGCCGGCGAGCGCGAGCGGGGGACGCTACGCCAGGCGGTGCTGGCCGGCGTGCCGGGCCGCAGCATCCTCGCCGGCAAGGCGCTGGCCCTGGGGGCGGCAAGCCTCGTGATCGCCGCCCCGGCGATCGTCCTCCTGGCCTGGCTCACGCTGTCGGGGCCGGCGCGCGCCTCGGCCGTGCTGCTCGCGGGCGGCGGCTACGCCCTCTACCTCGCCTTCTGGATCGTCCTGATCGTGGCGGTCTCCGCCTTGGCGAGCCGCAGCCGAACGGCGTTGATGGCCCTGGTCGGCGCCTGGGCGTTCAGCGTCATTCTCATCCCGCGCGTGGCGCCCGAGATCGCGGCCGCGGCCCAGCCGTTGCCGACGCGGATCGAGACCGACATCGCCATCGCCCGCGACCTGCGCGCAATGGGCGACAGCCACAATCCCGACGATCCCTACTTCGCGGCCTTCAAGCAGAAGACGCTGGATCGGTACGGCGTGAAGCGGGTCGAGGACCTGCCGGTGAACTACCGCGGCCTCCTGGGCGTGGAAGGCGAGAAGCTGACGTCCAGCCTGTTCAACCGCTACGCCGACCAGGCCTTCGGCGCCATGGCCGACCAGAGCCGGATCATGGATGGGCTGGCGATCCTCAGCCCCACTGTGGCGATCCGCCGGCTCTCCATGACCGCCGCCGAGACCGACCTTCCCGGCTATCGGCGCTTCCTGATGCAGGCGGAAGCTTATCGCTACGACCTGGTCCAGCGGCTGAATTGGCTGCAGGCCACCGACGTCCACGCCGAGGATGACGCGGCCAAGGGTTCGGACGCCGCCGCCGAGGCGCGCAGCCGCATCTCCGCCGACCACTGGCGCGGCATGCCGCAGTTCCGGCCCGTCCGCCCGGATGAGGCCGAGGTCCTCCAAGCCGCCATGCCGGCGCTGGTCGTGCTCGCCGCCTGGCTCGCGGCCGCCGGCTTCCTGGCGACCCGCGCCGCCCAACGCCTGACCCGGAGCGCCGCATGACTGCCCTTCTTCGCGAAGCGCGGCTGTTCTTCAGCCTGCATTCGGCCGTGCTGGCGGTGGCCGGCCTGTTCCTTCTCG
>NZ_LSJI01000079.1 GCF_001557235.1 Phenylobacterium sp. CCH9-H3
GCACCGATGCGGCGGGGCTCGCCCGCCTCGAACGCCTTGCGGAGTACACCTACGAGGCGCTGCAGCAGCTGGTGCCCCACGTGAGCGCCCCGCACCCGAACTTCAGCCCGGAGCTGCGCGACGAGATCGACGCCATCCGCAGCTCGTCCTTCTACCGGGTCGTGGGGGTGGAGGCGAACCTGGGTGGGGTGATCGTCTCGAAGATCCCTGACCCTGTGGACTTTGCGGGTCTATTGGCCTGCCGGGTGGCGAACTTCGTGCCCTGTGACGACATCGCCGAGGGCCTGGAACGGATCACCATCCATACCCAGACCATCGGCGTCTATCCCGAGAGCCTGAAAGCCAGGTACCGGGACAAGCTGGCCTTCATGGGGGGCCAGCGGATCGTCTCGCTCGGCAACCACCTGACGATGACACAGTCGTTGCCGCACGACGCCATGGAGCCGCTGCGCCGGCTGTGCCGCTGGATCAACGACGAGGACTTCACGGCCGGGACCTACCGCGGCCGGGTCATGTTCGCCGATCAGGCGTGACGCCAGGAGACAACGCCGAATGGACGCCAAGCTCGACCCGACCCCAGGCGATCTCGACGCCTTCTGCGCCGACCCCGCGGCCATGCTCGACCGGCCTGCGGACGAGATCTACGCCCTGTCGCAGCCGCAGATCGATCAGATCCAGCTCGCCGTCATAAGGCGACGCTTCGAGGCCCTGGTTCCGAAGTTGCCACCGCTCAAGCGGCTCGCGGAAGAGAACCACATCACGGACATCAGCGAGCTGAACGCGCTGGTGCCGCTGCTCTTCCCGCACACCGCCTACAAGTCCTACCCGCTCTCGCTGATCGACAATGCCCGGTTCGCCCAGCTGACCCACTGGTTGAACGACTACACGGTCCATGACCTGTCCGGCCTAGACGTCTCGCGCTGTGAGACCCTCGACGAATGGCTCGACGTCATCGAGGCGGAGACGCCGGTGCGGGTCGTGACATCCTCCGGCACCTCCGGCAAGCTGTCGCTGATCCCGAAGAGCACCGAGGAGGTGCGGCATATCCCCGGCTACTTCCGGGCGTTCTACAGCCCGTTCGGCGCGGAGTTCGGCGCTGACCCGTTCGCGCCGCACGTCTTCCACGTGAGCCCCCATGTGCCGAAGGGTCGCCACAACTCCGCGTCCGTCACCCAGAACATCGTGACCTACGCCTATGGCGGCGATCGGAGCCGGTTCCTGACGCCCGAGGGCGAGATGTCGACCGACCTCCTCTGGATGAGCGGTCGCATCAAGCGGGCTCAGGCCGACGGCGCTTTGGAAGCGCTGAAGAAGACCAAGGCCTGGAAGCGTCTTGCCGACGGCGCCGCCGCCCATGATGTGCGCAAAGCTCAGCCGCTCGACGACTTCTATGTCGAGACCCTGAAGCGGCTGAAGGGCGAGACGGTGTTCATGCGGATCGGCCTCAACTACCTCGTCGACATGGTGCGGGCGGCCGACGCCGCCGGCCTGGAGATCGACCTGGCTCCGGACTCTTCGATCACGCTGGCGGGGGGCCTGAAAGGCGCGGCCGTCACGGACGAGCAGCTGGCGAACGTGCGCCGGGCGATCCGCTGCGACATGGGCGAGGTCTACGCCTGCTCCGAGCTGATGTCCGGCCTGGCGAAGAAATGCCCCCACGGCCACTACCACGCGCCGCCGTGGCTCGTGAGCTATGTGCTCGATCCCGACACCGGCGCGCCCTACCCTCGGCGGGGCGAACAGACGGGCCGCTATGCCGGCTTCGACCTGATGGCCTCGACCTACTGGGGTGGCTTCATCACCGGCGACGAAGTTACCATCAACTGGGACGGCGGCTGCGGCTGTGGCCGATCAGGTCCCTACATGCATGGCGCGATCGTCCGGTATGCGGACAAGAACGGCGGCGACGACAAGATCACCTGCCAACGGACGGCGGCGGCCATCGAAGACATGATGCAGCACCTGAAGGCGGACGCCCCATCTTAGGCCTGACGCGCCTCTACGGCACCCGCACTCCGGCTTCCGCTGCGGTTTCGCCGGGAGCGCTGAGGTCAGGACTCGCAAAACTCCGCCGTGTCCTGGTTGAGCGGTGTGCGCACGACCAGGCCCTCAAGCTCAGGGCGGACCTTGATCTGGCAGGCCAGGCGGGTGCGCTCGGGCACGTCGCCGCGAAAGTCGAGCATCGCCTGCTCGTCGTCGCCGGGCGGCCCCACCAGGCCGAACCACGCGGGCTCGATCAACACCTTGCATGTGGCGCACGCGCAGGACCCACCGCAGTCAGCGTCGATGCCCTCGACGCCGTTCCGACGCGCGCCTTCCATCACCGACAGACCGTCCGGCACGTCGAGCTCCCGCTGAACGCCCTCGAAACTGACATAGGTGATCTTCGTCATGCAGGTCCTGCCGCCAGGCTGGCGGTGGCTACGCGCGAGCGGAAAGTCCGCTCGGCGCGGGTTGGAGTTCGGCAGGCGCGGGGCCCGCGGGCGACGACGGCGCCGTCAGGGCGCCGCCACGAAGCGGATGGGGACGGCGAGCGGGCCGCGCGACTGGCCCATCAGGTAGGCGATTTCTTCGGACTGCAGGTCGAATTCGGGGATGCGCGCCAGGAGCCGCTCACAGGCCACCTTCATGATGGCGCGCGCGTACCATTCGCCGATGCACTTGTGTGCGCCTGCGCCAAACGCGATGTGCTGCTTGATGTTGGGGCGGTCGATAATCAAGTCGTCCGGCCGCTCGAACACCGCGGCATCACGATTGGCCGATCCCCACAAGAGGTAGAGCTTCTCGCCCGCCTTGAGTTGCTGGCCGCAAAGCTCCGTGTCGGCGGTCACCGTCCGCTGGATGGCGACCGACGGCGACTGCAGGCGGATGGTTTCCTCGATCGCCGGCAGCAGCAGGGAAGGATCCTCTATGACGCGTCGGCGCAGGCCAGGATCGCGCGCCAACTGCTCGAACATCACCCCCATGGCGAGGATGGCCGTGTCGCCCCCGGCGACAATCATCAGTTGGATGCAGCCGACCGCTTCTTCGTCGGTGACGGGGCGGTCGCCAATCGTCCCAGTGCGGACCGTGTCGATGAACCCGCCGTCCGAAGGCTTGCCGCGGCGGCCTTCCATGAGGTCTTTGACAAAGCGCTCCACGCGCGCGAACCCGTCGGCGCGCACCGCAGGATCGTGGGCGAACATCCCGTCCGTCGCGGCCGCCTTACAGTAAGCCGCCTGCTCGGGCGTGAAATTGAACAGATGCTCGAAGAACACCAGACCCGATAGCGGGGTCGCGTACTGTTCGGTCAGGTCCGCTTCGCCCGTGCCGATGAAACCGTCGATCAGACGGTCGGCGAGAGCGGCCAGCTTCGGCTCGAGCGCCAGGGCGGCTTCTCGCGTGAAGAAGGGATTGAGGATACGCCGGAACTGCGAGTGGAGCGGCGGGTCGTACTCCTCGGGAACGAACTTCTGCGGCTTGTCCTCGCCGATGACCACACCGCGGGTGTTGGTGAAATGTCGCCAGTCGCGCGCCGCGGTGGTGACGGCCTCGTGGCTGACCGCCACCCAGTAGCCGCCGTAGGACTCCGCCCGCACCACCTGTCCCTGGGTCCGCATGAGGGCGGCCGTCGGGAAGTAGGGGCACTTCACATAGCGAGGGTCGTGCACGTCGAAGCGCAGCGCGAGCTCCGCCAGTTCGGACTCGCTAAAGTCGGTTCGGCTGGGCGCATTGTCGTCGGCCATCGTTTCCTCCCCGCTGCGAGCGTCTTCAACCCGCGCGTGGCGTGGAGAATGACGGGCTGATCCAGGGTGTGTCTGTCACCCGCCAGCGGGACCGCGCAGCGTCGGCCAGCGCGGGGTCACGACGCCTTTGCCGTCCGTCAGGCGAACTCGACCAGCACTTCGTCGGCCGCCACGCTGTCGCCCGCCTTCACGCTGACCGACTTCACCGTGCCGTCGCGCTCTGCCCGCAGGATGTTCTGCATCTTCATGGCCTCGAGCACGGCCACGATCTCGCCGGTCTTCACCTCCTGGCCCTGGGCCACGTCGATCGAGACCACCAGGCCCGGCATCGGCGACAGCACCATCTTGGAGGTGTCGGCCGCCTTCTTCGGCGGCAGATTCTCGTGCAGCTCGGCCGAGCGCGGGGTCAGGACCAGCACGTGCAGGGTCGAGGCCCGGTGGCGGATGACGAAGCCCTCGGCCGCCGGCTTCACCGCCACGGTGAAGTCCTGGCCGTCGAAGCGGCCGCGGAAGACCGGCTGGCCCGGACGCCAGTGAACGCCTTCCAGCCGATGGCTCTTGCCGCCGGACGTCACGGTGAAGTCGCCGTTGTCGGCCTTTACGGTCACCGCCTGCTTCTTGTGCCCGGCCACCACGATCCAGTCGTCGCGCAGCAGGTCGGGCGCCGCCCGGCGGGTCAGCACGCGGTGCATGGCCAGCGCTACGGCGCCCATCAGGCTCCGCTGCCCGTCGGTGGGCGGCAGCCCCTGGAAGCCCTCGGGGAACTCGTCCTTGATGTAGTTGGTCGACAGCTTGCCCGACCGGAACCGCTTCTGGTCCATCACCGCGGCCAGGAACGGGATGTTCTGGCCCAGGCCCTCGATGTGGAAGTCCTCCAGCGCCCGGCCCATCACGTCGATGGCGGCGTCGCGGGTCTTCCCCCAGGTGCTGAGCTTCGAGATCATCGGATCGTAGAACATCGAGATCTCGTCGCCTTCGCGCACCCCCGCGTCGTTGCGGACGAAGCCGTAGGGCGTGTCGCCCTCTTCCGGCGGCGAATAGCGCACGAGCCGCCCGATCGAGGGCAGGAAGCCGCGGTACGGATCCTCGGCATAGATCCGGCTCTCCATGGCCCAGCCGTTGATCTTCAGGTCCTTCTGGGCGAACG
>NZ_LSJI01000008.1 GCF_001557235.1 Phenylobacterium sp. CCH9-H3
GGCCCGCCGCATCGGCGAGCTGCGCGCCGCGCTCCTGCGCCTGGCCTGGGACGAGGCCGAGCGAACCGAGATCGAGCCGGACGAGGGGGAGGGCGCCGAGGGCGCCGACCACGCCGCCGCCGACCGCCTGCAGGCCTTCGCCTGGGTGCGCCAGGACCTGGAGGCCGTGGTCGCCCGGGACGTCGTCAACGACAGTTTCGGCGCCGAGCCCCTGGACGATCACGTGGCCCGCGTGGCCCTGCGGCTGGGCATGGACGCCCCCGCCATCGCCCGCTGGCGCGACCTGCCCGACCCGCCCGAAGCGGCCCTCGCACTCGAGCTCGACGATTGGGACGAGGCGGAGTGGGACAGCTCGGCGTAAGGCCGGGGAGCGCCCGAAAGACGTGAAAACCGCAGAAAGCGCAGAAGACGCAGAACAGGGCCGGGGCGCTCCCGCTGGTCGCTTCTGCGCCTGTCTGCGTTTTCTGCGGTTAGACCCTGAGCCTTCGGCCCGGTTACCCCTGCGCCAGTTCGCCCACCACGAAGGCGTCCTCGCCGTCGCGCACCAGGCCCTCCAGCACGTCCGGCAGGTCGTGCGGGTCCACGATCAGCACCAGGCCCAGGCCGCAGTTGAAGGTGCGGCGCATCTCGGCCTCCGAGACCCCGCCCGTCTTGGCGAGCCAATCGAACACCGGCGGCATCGCCCAGGCGTTCCAGTCGAAGCGGGGGACCAGCCCCTCGGCGATGGCCCGCGGCGGGTTCTCGACCAGGCCGCCGCCGGTGATGTGCGCCAGCCCCTTGATCCGCCCGGCCTTCAGGTGCGGCAGCACGGTCTTGATGTAGATCCGCGTCGGCTCCAGCAGCGCCTCGGCGAGGCTCTTGCCCTCGGCGAACGGCGCCGGGGCGTCCCAGCCAAGGCCCGAGCGCTCGACGATCCGCCGGATCAGCGAATAGCCGTTGGAGTGCGGGCCGGAGGAGGCCAGCCCCACCAGCACGTCGCCCGGCTTCTGGTCGGGGAGGCGCGGGATCACCTTGTCCCGGTCCACCGCGCCCACGCAGAAGCCGGCCATGTCGTAGTCGCCCTCGGCGTACATGCCGGGCATCTCGGCCGTCTCGCCGCCCACCAGGGCGCAGCCCGCCTGCCGGCAGCCCTCGGCGATCCCGGCCACTACCGAGGCGGCGGCCTCCACGTCCAGCTTGCCCGTGGCGTAGTAGTCCAGGAACATCAAGGGCTCGGCGCCCTGGGCCAGGAGGTCGTTGACGCACATGCCCACCAGGTCGATGCCCACGGTGCCGTGCAGGCCGGTCTCGATGGCCACCTTCAGCTTGGTGCCCACCCCGTCGGTCGTGGTGACCAGCAGCGGGTCGTCGTAGCCGGCGGCCTTGAGGTCGAACAGCGCCCCGAACCCGCCCAGCGACGGCTCCGAGCCCGCCCGGCGGGTGGATTTCGCCAGCGGCTTGATGCGTTCGACGAGGGCGTTGCCGGCGTCGATGGACACGCCCGCCTGCGCATAGGTGAGACCGTTTGGCCGTTCGGACATTTACGAACCCGGACTTGGAGTGCAGAGAGACGCGCTTGCGGACTGGAGTCGTCCGCGCGCGGGGCTATAGCTGATTTATGACGCCTATCACTACCACCGCCGAACTCGCGGCGTTCTGCGATAAGATCAAGGGCCAGCCGTTCGTCGCCGTGGACACCGAGTTCATGCGCGAGACCACCTACTGGCCGAAGCTGTGCCTGATCCAGGCGGCGGCGCCCTCGGCCGAGGCCACCATCGATCCCCTGGCCGAGGGCCTGGATCTGGAGCCGTTCCTGGCCATCATGCGGGACACCTCGATCCTGAAGGTGTTCCACGCCGCCCGGCAGGACGTGGAAATCTTCAACAACCTGCAGGCCATGCCGCGGCCGCTGTTCGACACCCAGGTGGCCGGCATGGCCGCGGGCTTCGGCGAACAGATCGCCTACGACGCCCTGGTGCGCCAGATGCTGAAGATCGAGCTCGACAAGTCGAGCCGCTTCACCGACTGGGCCCGCCGTCCGCTCACCGACAACCAGCTCACCTACGCCCTGGCCGACGTGACCCACCTGGCCAAGCTGTTCCCCATGCTGCGGGATCGGCTGGAGCGGGAAGGGCGCCTCGCCTGGGTCCAGGACGAGATGAACGACCTCACCGACCCGGCGAACTACGACGTCGAGCCGGAGAACGCCTGGAAGCGGCTGCGCCCGCGCCGGCACACCGCCAAGTACCTGGCCGTCTATCGCGCCGTCGCCGCCTGGCGCGAGCGCACCGCCCAGCTGCGCGACCAGCCGCGCGGCCGCATCCTGAAGGACGAGGCGATCGACGAGATCGCGACGCAAGGGCCCACCGACGCCGAGGGCCTGGATCGCCTGCGCTCGGTGCCCAAGGGCTTCTCGGGTTCGCGCTTCGGGCCGGACCTGATCGCCTCCATCCGCGAGGCGCTGAAGGACCCCGAGGCCTACGCCCCCGTGGTCGAAAAGCCCCGCCAGTCGGCCTCGCCGGCCGCCGGCGCCGTGGTCGAGCTGCTGAAGGTGCTGCTCAAGGCCCGGGCGGAGGAGGCCAACGTCGCCTCCAAGCTCATCGCCACGGTCTCGGACCTGGAGCAGATCGCCAACGACGACGAGGCGGACGTGGCGGCCCTCAAGGGCTGGCGGCGCGAGGCCTTCGGCGAGGACGCCCTGAAGCTCAAGCGCGGCGAACTGGCCCTGGTGCTGGACGGCGCGCGGGTGCGTGTGGTCGAGGTCCGTCGCGCGCCGCGGGCGGCGGCCGCGGGCTGATCCTGAGGACAAGATCAAATAACGGAGTTCGCACGGCTTTTCGGACCCGTCCCGCCCTTGTCCACAGGCTGTGCACCGCCGGCGCCACGGGCCGTTCACAGGGCTGTCGCAAGACAAGGTTGCGGCCCGGCCGGCCTTGAGTGAACCTCTCCTTGCCGAGAGGAACTGCGGCGCGGCGGACCGGGCGACCGGGAGGCCAAGCGGGCAGGCGGCCCTCCAGATCAAGGCTCCGGGGCGACCCGGGTCCAGCGGGACGGAGCGGCACGGGAGACGGAGCGGAGCCAAGCCGGGCGACCGGCGCGGCCGAGGTCCCACCCCACCAGCAGGCACAGGTCCCCCAACGGATCTGTTCTAGAGGGCGGTGTTCCGGGCGACCGGGGCGCCGCCCTCTTCATTTGCGGCCTTACGGCTGCGCTCCGCGCGAGCGGTGCCGAGGGCCTGCGGGTGGGGGACAGCCTCAAGGCCATCCCCCATTTCCTCGGCTCAGCCCATCTCGAGCTTGAGCTTCAGCGCCTGGGCCAGCGCCTGGGCGCGGCGGGTGGTCTGCTCGCCCAGCAGCATGTCCTCCCACGCCGCGAGCGCGGTGAGCGACAGGCGATCGCCCCGGATCGTCACGGCCGACTTCTCCAGCAGGCGTGCGTTGCGGGCGGACAGGTCGCAGGCGAGCCGGATCGCCGCCCCGATGGCCCGGGCGCGCTGCCGCCGCTCCGGCGTCAGGACGCGGCCCACGGCCGAGGCGTCCGGCGGCTGCGGGGCGGCGGAATGGCGGGCGAAGGCGACATTGGCGAGAAACGCGCGCTCGGCATGGTTCATGTCCGCCAGCGGCGCGCGCAGCACCTGCTCGAACGCCAGGTCGGCCCGGTGGTCGGGGTGGAGGAAGGCGCCGAGGTCCGCAAGCCGGCAGGCCGCCGCCAGCAGCACGCCGTCGCGGCCCTCGAACAGCGGCGGCAGCGCCTCGAACAGCGGCCCGATCCAGGCCTCGATCGCCGGCCCCAGTCCGGGCGCCAGGCCGCGGTGGGCCACCAGGGCCTCGCAGCCCTCGATCAGCGGATTGAGCTGGCGGACCTCGGGCGCCATGCCCTCCAGCAGCAGGCCCTCGCGCACCCCGTAGGCCGAGATCACGATCTTCTCGATCCCCAGCCGCTCGATCAGCCGGTCCAGCACCGCCGCCGCATAGGGCAGGGTGTCGAACCGCTTCTTGGACAGGCCCTCGATGCCCTCCAAGGACGAACGGGACTGCCGCTGGACGAACCGCGCCAGGTCCAGGGCGTCGGCGCCGCCGATCTCGTACTGGTGCGCCACGTGCAGCGGGTACTTCACGAGCTGCATATGCAGCAGCGCCAGGTTCCGCCACGCCCCGCCCACCGCGTGGAACTCCGGGCTGGAGTAACGACTGGCCAGCGGCGCCAGCCGGTCGTCGATCAGCCGCCGCGTGCGCTCCAGGTTCATGGCCTTGGGCGCGCCGAGCGCGAAGGGGCCCAGCGGCAGGGTCACGCCCTCGATGTTGTTGAACCCGTTCAGGCGCACCAGCTCCAGGCTGGAGCCGCCCAGGTCGCCCACCACCCCTTGCGCGTCGGGCTGGCCGCACACGACACCCAGGGCGGCGTAGCGGGCCTCCTCCTCGCCGGAGAGCACGCGCACCTCGAGGCCGGTCTCGTCCATCACCCGCTTCAGGAAGGCCTTTCCGTCCGCGGCCTCGCGCACCGCAGCCGTCGCGCACGCGGTGACTTCCTCGGCCCGCCAACCCTCGAGCAGGGCCCGGAACCGGCGAAGCGCGCCGACGGCCGCCTCGACGCCCTCGGGCGACAGGCGGCGGGTGGTGGTCAGGTCCTTGCCCAGGCCCGCCACGACCTTCTCATTGTAGATGGTCCAGAGCGCGCGCCCGTCGACCCGGTAGATGACCAGGCGCACGGAGTTGGACCCGACGTCGATGACGGCCGCCTGGCGGCCCTCGGCCCGGCCGGAGCTATCCCCGCGTGGCCACATTTTCGATCGCGCGCGGCATGTCCTTCACTTTCTGCCCGCGACCGGAAAGGCTGGGATTGGTCATGAAATACTCGTGCGCCGAAAAGGCGTTCGGGTGGTCCCAGGCAGGATCACGCCTATAGCGGCCGTCGGCGTCGAGGGTCCAGCTTTGCGCTTCGTCTTTCAGGTTCGCCACCATGATCTGTTGCAGGACCTGCTGGTGCACCGTCGGGTTCTCGATAGGCGTCATGACCTCGACGCGGCGGTCGAGGTTGCGCGGCATCCAGTCGGCCGAGGACATGTAGAGCCGCGCGTGCTGCGAGGGCATGGCATGGCCGTTGGCGAAGGCCACGATCCGCCCGTGCTCGAGGTAGCGGCCGACGATCGACTTCACCCGGATGTTGTCCGACAGGCCCGGCACGCCCGGTCGCAGGCAGCAAATGCCGCGGATCACGAGGTCGATGGGCACGCCCGCTTGGCTGGCCGCGTACAGCCCGTCGATGATTTCCGGGTCCACCAGCGAGTTCATCTTGGCCCAGATCGCCGCGGGCTTGCCCGCCTTGGCGTTCGTCGCCTCCTGGCCGATCAGCCGCAGCAGGTCGCGCTTCATGGTGACCGGCGAGAACGAGAGGCGCTCCAGCCCCACGGGCTGGGCATAGCCGGTGATGAAGTTGAACAGCTTTGCCGAGTCGCGGCCGAAGGGCGGGTCGGTGGTGAACAGCGACAGGTCCGTATAGATGCGCGCCGTGATCGGGTGATAGTTGCCCGTGCCGAAGTGGCAATAGCTGCGCAGCGTGTCGCCTTCCTTGCGGACCACCGTCGAGAGTTTGGCGTGGGTCTTGTACTCGATGAAGCCGTAGACCACGTGCACGCCGGCGCGCTCCAGGTCCCGGGCCCACTTCAGGTTGGCCTCCTCGTCGAACCGCGCCTTGATCTCGATGAGGGCGGTGACGTTCTTGCCGTTCTCGGCCGCCTCGATCAGCGCCGCCACGATGGGGCTGTCCTTGGACGTGCGATACAGCGTCTGCTTGATGGCCAGGACGTTGGGGTCGCGGGCGGCCTGCCGAAGGAACTGCACCACCACGTCGAAGCTCTCGAACGGATGGTGGACCAGGATGTCCTTCTCGCGGATCGCCGCGAAACAGTCGCCGCCGTGATCGCGGATCCGCTCGGGGAACCGCGGGGTGAAGGGCTTGAACTTCAGGTCCGGCCGGTCCGACGGGATGAGCTGGGTCAGCTCGTCCAGGCCCAGCAGGCCGTCCATGACGATGATGTCTTCCGGATTGGCGTGCAGGCTGGCGGAGATGAAGCCGCGCAGCTCCTCGGGCGTCGAGGCCTCCAGCTCGACGCGCACCACCGAACCCAGGCGGCGCTGCTTCAGCCGGGCCTCGAACTCGCGCACCAGGTCCTCGGCCTCTTCCTCGATCTCCACGTCGGAGTCGCGGATCAGCCGGAAGACGCCCTGTTCCTCGATCTCGCAGCCGGGGAATAGGTGGTCGAGGAAGAGGGTGACCATGCTCTCCAGCGAGATCACCCGCCGCTGCTGCCTGCGGCGCGTCGAAGGCCGTCCGGGCGCAATGTCCCAGAACCGCGCCACCTGGGCCGGGAGGGGGGCCAGGGCATAGAGCTGCCGTCCGTCCGACGTGCGGCGGATCTTCAGCACCAGCGAGAAGGCCAGGTTGGGGATGAACGGGAACGGGTGCGCCGGATCGATGGCCAGGGGCGTCAGCACCGGGAACAGCTCGGTCAGGAACCGTTCCTCCAGGCCCGCCCGCTCGGCCGGCGTCACCTCCGAGGCGGAGACATAGCGCAGGCCTTCACCCGCCAGTTCGGCGCACAGTTCCCGCCAACGGGTCTGCTGGTCCGCCATCAGGTCGGCGGCGGCCTCGTTGACCCGCAGCAGCTGTTCGGCGGCGGTCAGGCCGTCCTGGCTCACCACCCGCACGCCTTCGCGCACCTGCGCCTTCAGGCCCGCCACGCGGACCATGTAGAATTCGTCCAGGTTGTTGGCGCTGATCGCCAGGAAACGCAGCCGCTCGAGGAGGGGGTGACGCGGGTTCATGCTCTCGGCGAGCACCCGGCGGTTGAACGCCAGCCACGAGAGCTCGCGATTGAAGAAGCGGGCGGGGCTGGCCTTGAGATCCTCGACCGCCGCCGCGGCCGCCTCGGCGGGCGCCGGGCTCGGGGCGCTCATCGGTGCGACATCGTTCGGCGGAGACATTCTGATTCCCTGAGTGCGTCAGACGCTGCGCAAGCGTGCGCGGGAAAGGTTAAGGTCCTCATTGCGGCCGTCTGAAGACGACCAGAAGGGTTTGATCCTGCGGAACGCCTTGAGCGCCGCGTTGGCTGCTTCCAACACCCGGTCTTCCTCGCCGGTCAGGCGCCCGACCTCCAGTCCGGCGGCGAAGGCCAGTTCGCCCGACCGCCGCCCCACCGCCCGCATGGCCACGGCGCGCGCCACGGCCATGTCGTTCAGCTCGCCCATCTGGTCCTGCAGCGCCTTGAGGGCCGCGACGAAGCGCTGGCGGCGCTTGGGATGGCGAGGGAACGCATCGCCGAAGAACGCGGCGGCGTAGCGCAGCTTCTTGGCCTGCTTGCGCAGGTCGTGCCGCGCCTCGGCGTCGATCTTCAGGAACCGGCGAGACCTGCGCCTCAGCCGCCGGTCCAACTTGTCCAGCACAGGCGCCGCCAGGTCGGCCGCCAGGCCTTCGCGCAGGGCGCGCTGCTCGTCATTGGCGAGCCGCCGCCACCCGCCGACCTCGATCCACTCGGCCAGGGTCAGCAGCAAGGTCCGGAAGCGCTGGGACCGGACGGCCGCCAGGGCGCGCTCGTAGGCCTCGGCCTGGGCGATGCGCAGGGCGCGGAAGAAGGCGGCGCGCCCCGGGCTCTCGTCGATCTCGTCCGGCGTGGCGGCCCGCTGCAGGAAGACGTCGATGTCGCGGGCTTCGGACAGCTCGCCCGCCAGCCAGCGGGTCTCGATCCGCGCCGCGTTCAGGCCCTCGGCGTCCAGCATCGCCTTGAACACCGACAGGGCCGCGCGCAGGCGGCGCAGTCCCACCCGCATCTGGTGAAGGACGTCGGGATTGTGCGCCCGCTGCAGCAGCCGGGCATTCCCCGCGATCTGGACGAGCGCCTCCCGGGCGACCTGCTGGAAGGCCTCCCCGCCGGTCGTCTCCGGCAGCACCGTCGAGGCTTGTGCCCTGAGGGCGGCGACTCCGTCGTGGCCGGCCAGCCGATAGCCGCGCTCGGCCTTGCTCTCGAACGCCAGGGTCAGGGCCGCCTTGGCCTGGAGCTCGCGGGCCAGGTCGAACAGGTCCTGCGGCGCGCCGGCCAGCAGTTCCAGCTCCATCTCCGCGATCGGCTCCTGGCGTTCGCCGGCCACGATCAGGCCCGTATCAAACACCACTTCGATGCGGGTTCTGCCTCGCGTCCAGACGTGCGTCCGGCGCTCGACCTCCACCGTGAAGGCGGGGGCCAGGGGCGCCTCGCCGATCGTGGCCAGCGCCGGCGTCCCCGCCAGCGCCGCCAGGTCGAGGTCCGGCCCGGGCGTCTCGACCTCCCACTCGTCCCGCTCGAAGAGGCCGCCCCCGGCGCGGTGCTTGAGCGTCTGGACGTGGTTGTCGCCCTTTCGCCGCACCCGCAGGCTGAACCCCCCGTCGCGGAGCGTGTGCGTCGGCGTGTCGAAATAGGTGGCGTGAAGTTGGGCGACGCTGCCCCCGGCCAGGGGAAAAGCCTCCCCCTGCAGCGCCTCGACGGCGCCGGCGCCGAGCTGGAACTTGAGTTCCAGCTCCGGGGCGGCCTTGACCGGTTTCCGCGCAAGCATGCGGCGGGCCTCGGAAACGTGGCCAGCGCGCCACGCGGGCAACCAGTGCAGGAAAACAAATCGTCTTGTCTATCGTGCGGGAAAATATTCTGCGGCCTGACGCGGCCGCCGCCTGCACGGCGGGCCGTTTCAGCCTTCCAGGATCTGCCTTGCGAGCACGCGGGTCACGGGCCGGAACCCCTCGTCGCCCGCCTCGTCCAGACGTCGCACGACCTCGGCCGCGTCCGGGATCGACCGGCCCATCCGGGCCAGCAGGTAGGGATAGACCGCCTCCGGCGGGCGGATGTTGCGATCGCGGAAGAACCGCCGCAGAACGCCTTCCAGCACCTCGTCGTCGGGCGATGCGATTTCCGCGACCGGCAGGGCATTCAGCCGCGAGCGCAGGTCGGGCAGGGCGGTCGGCCAGGTGGCGGGCAGGGTGCGGGCCGTCAGCAGCAGTCCACCGGCCTCGCCCCGCGCCGCGAGGTTGATCAGGTGGAACAGGCCTTCGGTGGAGACCCCGCGGTCGGCGTCCTCCAGCAGGACGGGACGGCCCGACGCCGCCATCACATCGGGGCTTCCCGGGTCGAAGATCAGGGCGTCCGCCGCCTCCGCCCAGGCCCGGGCCAGGTGGCTCTTGCCGGCGCCCTTGGGCCCGACCAGAGCCAGGCAACCGTCGCGCCAGGCCGGCCAGGCCTGCACGGCGGCGACCGCGTCCGCGTTCGACGGACCGCGCGCGAAGTCGTCGAAGGACGGAGGCGCCTCGCGCCCCAGGCTCAGCCGAAGCTGCCGCGCCATGGGTGTGGTCGGTTGGTTGCGGTCACGGGCCGGAACTTAGGCCGCCCGGCCGCCGGGCGCCACCGCTTGCGGCGCGTCGTCCCCAGGTCAGGCGCGGTTGTCCAGGGCCTTGAGCTCGCGCGCCGACGCCAGCGTCCAGCCGTCCGGCTTCAGAAGCTCGATCGGGCTGAAGCGGACCTTGTAGTCCATCTTCTCGGACCCCCGGACCCAGTAGCCCAGGTAAACGTAGGGCAGGCTGGTGAGCCCCGCCTGGATCACATGGTCCAGGATCACGAACGAGCCGAGGCTGCGGCGCGAGAGCGTCGGGTCGTAGAAGCTGTAGACCAGCGACAGGCCGTCGCTCATCAGGTCGACCAGCGCGCAGGCGATCAGGTCCCCGGGCCCGCCGTCCTTCGAGCGGATGCGGTACTCGATGATGTGGGTGCGGACCGCAGTGTCCTCGACCATGGCGACGTAGTCGGGCCAAGTCATCTCGGCCATGCCGCCGTCCGCGTGCCGGGCCAGCAGGTAGCGGCGAAGCAGGTCGAACTGCTCCATGGTCGCCTCGGCTTCGACCAAATGGCGCTCGATGTCCTCGTTGCGAGCCAGGATCTTCCGCTCGGAACGGGAGAAGACGTAGTCGGCCGCCGGAAGCCGCGCCGAGACACAGGCCGAGCAGGCCTCGCAGGCGGGGCGATAGGCGATGTTCTGCGAGCGGCGGAAACCGACCTGGGTCAGGCTGTCGTTGACGGTGGCGCCGTCAGAGAGGGGCAGGTGCGCGAACACCTTCCGTTCGAACCGCTCGGGCAGGTACGGGCACGGCGACGGCGCGGTCAGGAAGAACCGGAGCTGTCGGGTCGGGAAGTGCTGCGTCACGGACCGGATGTCGCTTTCGAAACAGAACGCCTGCAGGGATTAGGCGTCATGCCGCGGCCGTACGCAAGGCGTCCTTTAGAACCCTGGGTTAGCCGGCAGCACAGGCGCCTCACGCAACAACACGATGGCGATCCGGCGGTTGCCCGGCAGCATCGGATCGTCGGGGTAGAGCGGCTCCGAGCTCGCCTTGCCCGAGACCTGATACACCCGGTCGCCTTCGACGCCGGCGCCCTGCAGGACTCCTCGGGACGCGTCGGCGCGCGCCGCCGAGAGTTGCCAGTCGGTCACCGGCCGCACGCCGCCGGCGCTGGCGCTCGTGTGCCCATAGATGCTGATGCGGTTCGGCAGCTGGTTGATGACCTTCGAGATCGCACGCAGCAGAAGCTTGGCCCGGTCGTTCGGCTGGGCTGAGCCCTGGTTGAACATCGAGCGGCCCTCCTGGTCCACGAGCTGGATCCGCAGGCCCTCGGGCGTTTCGTCGATGATGATGTTCTTCGACAGCTCCGCCAGTTCCGGCATCGACTGCAGCGCCTGGCGCAACGACTGCGCGGCCGAGGCGAACATGGCCTCCTCGCGCTGCTGCTCGGCCTGCATCTGGGCCGCGGCGGCCGCCTCTTCGGGCGTTTGCCGCTTCGCGCCTTCCCGGGAGTCGCCGTCGTTCGGGTTGGGGGACGAGGGCGCGAGCTCTTCAAGCACGTCGTTGGACCCGGCGCTCTTCGAGCCGTCCTTACCCAGCGCCGCGCCGCCCAGGATGCCGCCCGCGCCGGACATGGTCTGAGAGACGCTGGCCGGGGCGAAATAGTCGGCGATGCCGCGCTTCTGCTCCGGGCTGGTGGTGTTGATGAGCCACATCAGCAGGAAGAACGCCATCATGGCGGTCACGAAGTCGGCGTAGGCGACCTTCCAGGCGCCGCCGTGGTGTCCGCCCCCGCCGCCCTTCTTGACCTTCTTGATTACGATTGGCTGATCGCCGACCGCCATGGTTCACCCGGCTTAACGCTGATTCCCGAGCAAACTGCGGCGGCCGCGTTAAGATGACGTTTCGCCGGGTGCGCACGGGAGGATGCCTTGGGAATTGTGCTGGAGACCGAGCGGCTGATCCTGCGCGAGGTCGAGGCGGCCGACGCGCCGTTCATCCTCGAACTCCTGAACTCCCCGGGTTTCCTGGAGAATATCGGCGATCGCGGCGTGCGCACCGAGGACGAGGCCCGCGCCTACATCGTCGAGCGGATGATCGGCAGCTACCGCGAGCACGGCTTCGGCATGTGGCTGACCCTCCAGCGCCTGGACAACGCTCCCGTCGGGCTGGCGGGCCTCGTTCGGCGCGAGGGGCTGGACATGCCGGACGTGGGCTACGCCTTCGCCCCCCGCGCCTGGGGCCGCGGCTATGCCCAGGAAGCGGCGGGCGCGGTGCTGGCTCATGCCCGCGGGCCGCTCGGCATCCCCCAACTCGCCGCGATCACCAGCCTGGAGAACTTTGCTTCGATGGCCGTGCTGCGGAAGATCGGCTTCACCTACCAAGGCGTGATCCAGCTGCCCGGCATCGAGCGCGAGAGCACCTACTTCACGGCCGGGTAGGGCCCTGCGAGACGGCTTCGCGTCCGCCACGGCAAGGCTCTAAGCCTGGGGTCAAACACAAGAAGGAGGGGCGGCATGCAGACGCGGTTCTTCGAGGCCAACGGCTTCCGGTTCGCGGTGGACGAGGCGGGAGAGGGCGATCATCTGGCCCTGTGCCTGCACGGCTTCCCCGAGAGCCGGTTCTCCTGGCGTCATCAGCTGCCCTTGCTGGCGGAGATGGGCTACCGGGCCTGGGCGCCGGATCTGCGCGGCTACGGCGAGACCGAGCCCAAGCCCCGGGACGTGCCGTCCTATCTGATCGACCGGTTGATGGAGGATGTGGCCGCCCTGATCGACGCCAGCGGCGCGACGCGCGTAACCCTGATCGGGCACGACTGGGGCGCGGGTCTGGCCTGGACCTTCGCCGCCAACGCCCCGCGGCCGCTGGAGCGCCTGGTGATCATGAACGTGCCGCACCCGGCGGTGATGGCGGCGCACCTGCGCAAGTCGTGGGCCCAGCTGAAGAAGAGCTGGTACATGTTCTTCTTCCAGCTGCCGGGCGTGCCCGAGTGGGTCACCACCGCGAACGACGGCCGGGCCGTCCGCCGCGCCTTCTACGACATGGCGATCGACAAGACCCACTTCACGCCCGACGTCCTCGACCGCTACGCCCGGGACGCCCAACGCCCCGGCGCCATGACCGGCATGATCAATTGGTACCGCGCCGCCTTCCGCCTGCAGGGCAAGCTGGCCGGGCCCTGGCCGGTGATCGAGACCCCCACGCTCATCATCTGGGGCGAGGAGGACGCGGCTCTGGGCATCGAACTCCTGGAGGGCACGGACGCCTACGTCCGCGACCTGACCATCCAGCGGCTGCCGGGCGTCTCCCACTGGGTGCAGCAGGAGGCGCCGGAGAAGGTCAATCCGATCCTGAAGGCCTGGCTGTCGGCGCCCCGCTGAGCGCAGGGAGGATCTGTCCGGCCAGTAGCGGCGCGAGCGGAACGTCCGGCAGCGCGGACGGGTCGAGCCAGAGGCACTCTTCGATCTCGGCCCCGATTTCAATCTCACCGACGATCTCCACGCAGTAGGCCGAGGATCTCACCGTCGCGCCCGGCTCGTTGGCCGCCGGCGCCTCGAAACGACCCAGGAGCTTGGTCGCGACGTGCCGGACACCCAGCTCCTCAAGCAGCTCGCGGGCCAGGGCGGCCAGGTCGTCCTCGCCCGGCTCGCGCTTGCCGCCGGGCAGCATGAACCGCGCCGTGCCGCGCTTTCGCACCGTCAGCACCCGTCCGGCCGTATCGCGGATGACAGCACCCACCACCTCGACGATCATGCGCCCAAGACCTTCAGGAGAGAGGCGGCATCATGGGACGGGCGACGCGGGTGCTGGCCGAGGGCATATATTTCGGCGAAGGGCCGCGCTGGCGCGAGGGCCGGCTGTGGTTCAGCGACTTCTACGCCCACGCGGTGAAGTCCGTGTCGCTGGACGGCGACCTGCGCACCGAGTTCGAGATCGACGACCAGCCCTCGGGTCTGGGCTGGATGCCGGACGGCTCGATGCTGATCGTGTCCATGACCAAGCGCCGGCTGCTGCGACGCTGGCCGGACGGCCGGATCGGCGTCCATGCGGAGCTGGGCCAGTTCGCGACCTTCCATTGCAACGACATGGTCGTCGATTCCGCCGGTGGAGCCTATGTCGGCAACTTCGGCTTCGACCTGGACGCGGAGATCCGCGCGCGCGGCGTCGAGAGCGTCCTGGCCGGTCATCCGACGGCGAAGCTGATCTACGTCGCGCCGGACGGCGCCGTGTCGGTGGCGGCCGAGGACATGCACTTCCCCAACGGCCCGGTGATCACGCCGGACGGCAAGACCCTGATCGTCGGCGAGACCCTCGCCGGTGTCCTGACCGCCTTCGACATCGGGTCGGGCGGCGCCCTCGCCAACCGGCGCGTCTGGGCCTCGTGCCGGCCCGCCGTGCCGGACGGCATCTGCCTGGACGCGGACGGGGCGATCTGGGTGGCCAATCCCATCGCGCCGCAATGTCTTCGCATCGCGAAGGGCGGGGAGGTGCTGGACGTGATCGATACCGGCCAGCCCTGCTACGCGTGCATGCTCGGCGGCGGCGATGGCAAGACCCTGTTCATGCTGACGGCGGCGAGCTCGGACCACGAGGCCGCCGCCGCCTCGGCCACGGGCCACATCCTGGTGGCCGAGGTCGACAGCCCCCGTGCGGGTCGACCCTAGGCGCCCAGCATCCGGGCTGCGCGAGGCGCGAAATAGGTGATGATCCCGGCCGCGCCGGCGCGCTTGAAGCCGCCCAGGCTCTCCAGGATGGCTCGCTCCTCGTCCAGCCAGCCGTTCTGGGCCGCGGCCATGATCATGGCGTACTCGCCCGACACTTGGAACGCGTAGGTCGGCATCGCGAACGCGTCGACCACCTGGCGGACGATATCCAGGTAAGGCATCCCCGGCTTCACCATCACCATGTCCGCGCCCTCGGCGATGTCGAGGGCCACCTCGCGCAGGGCCTCGGCGTGGTTGGCCGAGTCCATCTGGTAGGTCTTCTTGTCGCCCGGATTGTCCACGGATCCCGTACCCAGCTTTCCCGAGCCGATGGCGTCGCGGTAAGGGCCATAGAAGGCCGAGGCGTACTTGGCGGCGTAGGACATGATCATCACGTCCTGCAGACCCTCGGATTCCAAGGCGGCGCGGATGGCGCCGACCCGGCCGTCCATCATGTCGCTGGGCGCGAGGATGTCGCAGCCGGCCTTGGCCTGCGCCAGGGCCTGCTTCACCAGAGCCTCGATGGTGGCGTCGTTGACGATCCGGCCGTTCTCCAACAGGCCGTCGTGGCCGTGGTCAGTGAAGGGATCGAGGGCGACGTCGCACATGATCCCGACCTCGGGGGCGGCGTCCTTCATGGCCTTCACGGCGGTGGCCACAAGGCCGTCGGGCTCATGCGCCAGCTTGCCCGTGGCGTCCTTCTTGGCGCCGTCGATGTGCGGGAAGACGGCGATGGCCGGGATGCCCAGGGCCTGCGCCTCCTTGGCCGCGGCGGCCGCGTCCTTGACCGACAGGCGGCTGATCCCCGGCATCGAGGCCACCGGAACCGTTCCCTCGCCCTCGTGCACCACCATCGACCAGATCAGGTCGTTGGGCGTCAGCACCGTCTCGCGCACCATCCGCCGGATCCAGTCGGCCTGGCGCAGGCGACGCATGCGAAGGGCGGGATAGGCGGCGAGGGGAGCTCTGGTCATGGCGCGGGGGTTTGCACCCGCGACGCCGGTCGACGCAAGGGCTAGCAGCGATGGAAGACGTGGCAGCGGATGCCGGAGTAGCCCGACATGCCGGGCGCCTCGCGATAGCGCCTGCCCGCCTCGTTGTGGCGCGCCTCGCGAGCCAGCGCGCTCTGTCCCCGCTGCGGATCGTAGGAGCGGGTCACGCTCTCCGCGATCTCGTCGACCTTGCGGCAGGCCTTGCTCTCGCGTTTGGGGTCCTTCAGCGGGTCGCAGGGCTGGAACGCGTCGACGTCGAGCTCGCGCCGCGGCGGTGGGGCCGGCCCGTTCCGGTCCACAAGCCAGCGGGGATCGATGGCGATCCCGGGCGATGCGGGCGTCTCTGGGCTTGCACCGTCGCGCGTCGCCTGGGGCGGCGCGGCGGCCTGGTCCGTTGCGTCCCGAGGCGGGCGCCCCGCCGCCGGGCTGGACGCGGCCCGCGCCTCGATCGCCGCGGGGGGAGGCAGACGGACGAGCCGGACGTCGACGACCGGCGCCTCCGCGCGCCACTCGGCCCCGGCGCGTCTCAGGGCGAGCCCACCGAGCAGCACCAGATGCAGGGCCGCCGAGAGCAGCAGCGCCCGGCCCCAGCCCCGCCGGCGTCCCGTCGCCAGTCGCGCCGATCCCGCTTGGGTCGCCATTCCCGCGTCCTCCCAACTTAAAGTGGAGCTTGGGAAAACGACCCTCGTGTGGCGCTGCTGCGGCGCACGATTGACACCCCGCACGCCGCGCGCGACTCCGCGGGCCATGGACTTCAATCTCACCGAAGACCAGCGCGCCATCGAGGACGCCGCCCGCGCCTTCGCTGCCGCCGAGCTGGCGCCCCACTCCGCGCGCTGGGACGAGGAGAAGACGCTTCCCGTCGACGTGCTGCGCGCCGCCGCCGAACTGGGTTTCGCCGGCCTCTACGTCCGCGAGGACGTTGGTGGCTCGGCCCTGAGCCGCCTGGACGCCTCGATCGTGTTCGAACAGCTCAGCTACGGGGACGTCTCGGTCGCCGCCTTCATCTCGATCCACAACATGGCCGCGTGGATGATCGACCGGTTCGGGTCGGAGGACCTGCGCCTACGCTACCTGCCGCGCCTGACGACCATGGAGCTGATCGCCTCATACGCCCTGACTGAGCCCGGCTCGGGATCCGACGCGGCGGCCCTGAAGACCACGGCGGTGAAGGACGGCGACCACTACGTCCTGAACGGCTCGAAGGCCTTCATCTCCGGCGCCGGGACCTCGGACGTCTATGTGGTCATGGCGCGGACGGGCGGGGACGGCGCGGGGGGCGTCTCGGCGTTCGTGGTCGAGAAGGGGACGCCGGGCCTGTCGTTCGGCGCACAGGAGCGGAAGATGGGCTGGAACGCCCAGCCGACCGCCCAGGTGAACTTCGACGACTGCCGGGTCCCGCAGGCCAACCGCATCGGCGCCGAGGGCGAAGGCTTCAAGTTCGCCATGGCCGGCCTCGATGGCGGGCGGATCAATATCGCCTCCTGCTCCCTGGGCGGCGCGGGCCTCGCCCTCGACACCGCCAAGGTCTACCTCGAGACCCGCAAGCAGTTCGGCCAGCCGCTGGCCGCGTTCCAGGGCCTCCAGTGGCGCCTCGCCGACATGGCCACCGAGCTGGACGCGGCCCGCCTGATGGTGCGCCGCGCGGCTCACGCCCTGGACCAGAAGAACCCCAAGGCCACGCAGTACTGCGCCATGGCCAAGCGCTTCGCCACCGACGCCGGCTTCGAGGTCGCCAACCAGGCGCTGCAGCTGCACGGCGGCTACGGCTATCTGCGGGACTATCCGCTGGAGCGTATCGTCCGGGACCTGCGCGTCCACCAGATCCTCGAGGGCACCAATGAGATCATGCGCGTGATCACCGCGCGGGAGCTGTTCCGGGCATGAGCGAACCCGACGTCATCACGCGCATCGAAGGCCAGGTCGGCCGGATCACCCTGAACCGGCCCCAGGCGCTGCACGCCCTGACCACCGACATGTGCCGGCGAATGACCGAGGCCCTGCTGGCCTGGCGGGACGACCCGGCGGTGGCGCTGGTGCTGATCGACCATTCCGGCGAGCGCGGCTTTTGCGCCGGCGGCGACATCCGCATGCTGGCCGAGAGCGGGGCCGGCGACGGCAGGCTCGCGCGTGAGTTCTTCTTCGTCGAGTATCGGCTGAACCACCTGCTATTCAACTATCCGAAGCCGCGCGTAGCGGTCATGGACGGCGTGACCATGGGCGGCGGCGTCGGCCTGTCGCGGCCTTGCCGGTTCCGCGTGGCCACCGAGCGGACCACCTTCGCCATGCCCGAGACCGGCATCGGCCTGTTTCCGGACGTTGGCGGCGGCTGGTATCTCAGCCGGATGCCCGACCATCTGGGGCTGTGGCTGGCGTTGACCGGCGCGCGGATCAAGGCGGCGGACTGCGAACTCCTGCAACTCGCCACCGACTATGTGGACAGCGCGCGAATCCCGGAGCTCAAGGCCGCCATCATCGCGGAGCCCGAGCGCACCGAGGCGCTGCTGACCGAGTTCGAAGGCGACGCCGGCCGGCCGGCCCTGGCCCAGCACCAGGACGAGATCGCGCGCCTGTTCGCCGGCGACAGCGTCGAGGCCATCTTCGCAGCCCTGGAGGCGGCCGACACCGACTGGTCGCGCGAACAGTTGAGGGTGCTGGCGACCAAGTCGCCCCAGACCCTGAAGGTCGCCTTCCGCCAGCTCCAGCTGGGCGGCAGGGCCAAGGACTTCGCGGAGAACATGGCCATGGAGTATCGGATCGGCGCCCGCGTCGTTCAGCGCCACGACTTCCTCGAAGGCGTGCGCGCGGTGATCGTCGACAAGGACAACGCGCCGAAATGGGACCCGCCGACGCCGTCCGCCGTGGACGAGGCGACGCTCGACGCCATTTTCGCCCCTCTCCCTTCCGATGAGGAGTGGTCGCCTCTACCTTGACCGGAGGCGGCTTCAGACCGGCCGCGGGAGGAACATCGACATGAAGACCAGGCTACTGCTTGCCGCCGCCGCGGCGCTCGCCCTGTCGTCCGGGCTGGCCCACGCCGCGCCGTCGGCCGCCGTCACCGCCGCGGTCGCCGACAAGGGTCGGCCCGAGGCCGACACCAAGCGCGACGCGGACCGCAAGCCCGCGGAGATGCTCGAGTTCGCCGGCGTGAAGCCGGGCGACAAGGTGGCCGACTTCATCCCCGGCGGCGGCTATTTCACCCGCATCTTCGCCAAGGCGGTGGGGCCGAACGGCAAGGTCTTCGCAGTCACCAACCCGCCGGCCCCGAACGCCACGGCGCCGGCGCCAATCCTGGCCGTGGCCGCGGACCCGCAGTACGGCAACATCACCGTCGTCTCGACCGGCATCGGCAGCTTCCAGCTCCCCGAACAGGTGGACGTGTTCTGGACCTCGCAGAACTATCACGACCTCTACCTGACGCGGTTCAATCTCGACGTGCCGGCGGCGGTGAAGACGATCTACGACAGCGTCAAGCCGGGCGGCGTGTTCATCGTGCTCGACCACGTTGCGGCCCCGGGCGCCGAGGTCGGGCCCACGGCCAACACCCTGCACCGGATCGACCCGGCGGCCGTGCGCAAGACGGTCGAGGCGGCCGGCTTCAAGTTCGAAGGCGAGAGCAAGGCCCTGGCCAACCCGGCCGACGACCACACTAAGGGCGTGTTCGACGCCTCGCTCCGCGGCCACACCGACCAGTTCGTCTACAAATTCCGCAAGCCCAGATAATCCATGAGGACTCCATGACCCGCGTCGCGTTCATCGGCCTAGGCAACATGGGCGGCGGAATGGCCGCCAACCAGGCGAAGGCGGGGCGCGAGGTCGTGGCCTTCGACCTCTCGGCGGCGGCGCTGGACAAGGCGGCCGCCGCCGGTTGCGGCCGGGCGGCGTCCGCGGCCGAGGCCGTGAAGGGCGTCGACGCCGTCATCACCATGCTGCCGGCGGGACCGCACGTGCGGCAGGTGTACGCCGAGCAGATCCTGCCCAATGCGCCCAGGTCGGCGCTGCTGATCGATTCCTCCACTATCGACGTCGAGAGCGCCCGCGCGGTGGCGGCGCAAGCCAAGGCCGCCGGCTTCCGCTTCGCCGACGCGCCGGTGTCGGGCGGGACGGCCGCGGCCGAGGCCGGATCCCTGGCCTTCATGGTCGGCTGCGACGAGGCCGACTTCGCCGAGGTCGAGGCGACGATCGCGCCCATGTCCCGGGCCACCATCCGGGCCGGCGACCACGGGGCGGGGCAGGCGGCCAAGATCTGCAACAACATGGTCCTGGGCATCTCGATGATCGGAGTGTGCGAGGCCTTCGCCCTGGCCGAGAAGCTGGGCCTGGAGGGCGAGCGGTTCTTCGAGATCGCGTCCAAATCCTCCGGCCAGTGCTGGAGCCTGACCAGCTACTGCCCGTTCCCGGGGCCGGTGCCCGCCGCGCCCTCGAATCGCAACTACGAGGGCGGGTTCGCCACCGCCATGATGCTGAAGGACCTTAAGCTGGCCCAGGAGGCGGCCGCGAAGGCCGGCGCCGCGACGCCGCTCGGCGCGACCGCGGAGGGCCTCTACGCACTGTTTGATCGCCTGGGCGGCGGGACCAAGGACTTCTCGGCGATTCTCGAGATGCTCCGGGGGAATGCGCCGCCGCGGGCCTGACCTCGCAAGGCCCCGCTGTGCGAGAATGAGAAGCGTTCGCCGAGAGCATCGTCGCGCGTCTCGGCGGATGCCCGCCGTCACTCACGAATTCTGCAGAACCGGTCACGAAAGTTGCAGGGCCTGCGACCTTTGATTTTATGGACAAGGTGAAATCGCGGCGCCAAAAGGCGGGCGTATTTCAGGGGCCGGGGACAGCGCGCTCTCAAGAACGCGCACCGGGAACAAGTCGATGGATTACAGGGAAACCTTCCGTAGTGCTCTGGACCGTGTGCGGTCTGAGGGTCGCTATCGTGTGTTTGC
>NZ_LSJI01000080.1 GCF_001557235.1 Phenylobacterium sp. CCH9-H3
TGTATAAGAGACAGGGTCTGGGAGGCGGTGGCCGCCGGGGCCTGCCGGATCGTCGTGGGCGCCCGCTCGGCGCTGTTCCTGCCCTACCGCCGGCTGAAGCTGATCGTCGTGGACGAAGAGCACGACGGCTCGTTCAAGCAGGAGGACGGCTTCATCTACCAGGCCCGCGACCTGGCGGTGGTGCGCGGCCGGATCGAGGATGCGGCGGTGGTCCTGGCCTCGGCCACGCCCTCGCTGGAGAGCCTGCGCAACGCCGAAACGGGCCGCTATCGCTGGCTGAAGCTGTCTGCGCGGCACGGGACGGCGCGGCTGCCCGACATCGAACTGGTGGACCTGCGCGAGACGCCGCCCGAGACGGGCCGCTGGCTGTCCCCGCCGCTGGTGCAGGCGATGGCGGACACCTGGGCGCGGGGCGAGCAGACGCTGCTGTTCCTGAACCGGCGGGGCTATGCGCCCCTGGTGCTGTGCAAGGCCTGCGGCGAGCGGATGACCGCGCCCGACACCGACAGCTGGCTGGTGGAGCACCGCTACACCGGCCGGCTGGTCTGCCACCTGACCGGCTTTTCCATGCCCAAGCCGGCGGCCTGCCCCCATTGCGGGGCCAAGGACAGCCTGGTCTCCATCGGCCCCGGCGTGGAGCGCGTGGAGGAGGAGGCGCGGGCGCTGTTCCCGGAGGCGCGGATCGCGGTGTTCTCGTCGGATACGGTCTTCGACGCGCGCGAGGCGCGACGGCTGGTGGAGACCATGGCCGCGGGGGAGATCGACATCCTGGTGGCGACCCAGGCGGCGGCCAAGGGCCACAACTTCCCCAAGCTGACCCTGGTGGGGGTGGTGGACGCGGACCTCGGCCTGCGCGGCGGCGACCTGCGGGCGGCGGAGCGGACCTATCAGCTGCTGGCCCAGGCGACGGGGCGGGCCGGGCGGCGCGACCGGCCGGGCAAGGCGCTGCTGCAGACCTACGCGCCCGAACATGCCGTCATGCAGGCGCTGAAAGCCCAGGACCGCGACGCCTTCGTGGCGGCCGAGATGGCGGAGCGGGAGCTGGCGGGCCTGCCGCCGTTCGGCCGGCTGGCGGCGGTGATCGCCTCGGGACCGGACATGGCGCAGCTGGACGCCTTCGTGCAGGGCATGGCCCAGGCCGCGCCGAACACGCCAGGGGTCGAGGTCTATGGCCCGGCCGACGCGCCCCTCGGCCTCATCCGCGGCCGCCGCCGCAAGCGCTTCCTCGTGCGCGCGGACCGCGGCGTGGACCTGTCGGCCTACATGGCCGCCTGGCGGGCGCGGGTGCGGCCACCCGGGCAGGTGCGCGTGGCCATCGACATCGACCCCTACAGCTTCCTGTAGGCGCGGAGCCGCCTCGCGGCCCGACGCCACGGATAGAGTCCCCCTCTCGCTTCGCGAGCTCCCCCAGAGGGGGAGCACCTTTGGCGCCGCGTTAGGTCCTCCCCCTTTGGGGGAGGTCCCGAAGGGGGAGGGGCTCGCAGCCGCGCCGCTGCCGGAGTCAGTGCAGAACCTTGTCCGTGACGCTTGGCTTCCTGCGGCGGGCCAGCATGTTCAGGGCCTCGACCCCGGCCGAGAAGGCCATGGCGGCATAGATGTAGCCCTTGGGCACGTGGACGCCGAAGCCGTCGGCGATCAGCACGGCGCCGATCATCAGCAGGAAGCCCAGGGCCAGCATCACCACGGTGGGGTTGTTGTTGATGAAGTTGGCCAGCGGATCGGCGGCCACCAGCATGATGCCGACGGTGACGACCACGGCCACGATCATGATCGGCAGGTGGTCGGTCATGCCCACCGCGGTCAGGATCGAGTCGATCGAGAACACCAGGTCCAGCAGGATGATCTGGAAGATCGCCGCCCCGACGTTGCTGACCACCCGGGCCTTGGTGTCCATGACGCCGTGGGTTTCGCGCGGGTCGACCTTCTCGTGGATCTCGGTCGTGGCCTTCCAGACGAGGAACAGGCCGCCGGCGATGAGGATCAGGTCGCGCCAGGAGAAGGCGAGATCGAACGTCGGCTCTCCGTGCGCGCCCATCGGGCCCTGCCAGGGCAGCGAGAACACGGGCTGGGTCAGGCCGACGATGAAGGCGAGGGTCGAGAGCAGCGCCAGGCGCATGATCAGGGCCAGGGCGATGCCGATACGCCGCGTGCTGGCGCGCTGATGCTCGGGCAGCTTGTTCGACAGGATCGATATGAAGATCAGATTGTCGATGCCCAGGACCACCTCCATCACGATGAGGGTGACCAGGGCGGCCCAGGCGGCCGGATCTGTCACGAGGGCGGCGATATCCATGGCGGCGGCTCTCCGTTCAGCGCGTACATGTATCTACGGATTTCTACGCGTATGGCTAGGGCGATGATGCGCCAAGCTCTGCCGCCGCTTTTTTGTGCATGAATGACTCCGATCACGCGTCCGTGAACTGGCGATTTCTCCTCTTAGGCGAGTCCGCCGAAGACCCGCCGGAGTCCGCCGAGCTCTTGTTTCGACGTGTTACCGCTCCGTGAGTACAAGAATAGAAAAGATTACAGGAGATTAAGCCAGAGGCCGAATTGGAGTTGATTTCGGCATAAATACGGGCTCTCGCGGGGCGCAAGGGCAATAGTTTTCTTAATGCGTGCGTGACAACTTGAGTTTCTCAGAGGTGGACTTCACGGCCTGAACGATGGTCGTCGACATGCCTCGGGTGAGCTGTGGATAAACCGTGCGCGACAACCCGCCGCGCGGCGTAAACCCTCTTTTCACTCAAGGCGGATACGGTTACCCCTTCACCTCAAGTGTCGGGGAGTCACCGAAGCATGCTGAAACGGACGCGGGCCCTTCTGGGTTCCCTGGCCGCCGCGGCCTTCGTCGCCTTCACGCCCGCCGGGGCTGTGGCCGACACCTATTGGCAATGTGTGCCCTTCGCGCGCCTGATCTCGGGCATCCAGATCTTCGGCGACGCCTGGACCTGGTGGAACCAGGCTTCGGGCAAGTACGAGACGGGTTTCCAGCCGCGCGCCGGCGCGGTGCTGTGCTTCAAGCCCACCCAGCGGATGCGCCTCGGCCACGTCGCCGTGGTCAGCCAGGTGCTGACCGACCGCGTCGTCCAGATCACCCACGCCAACTGGAGCCCGATCGAGGGTTCGCGCGGCAAGGTCGAGAAGGACGTGACCGTCATCGACGTCTCACCCTCGGGCGACTGGAGCCAGGTGAAGGTCTGGTACGATCCGAACCGCGACCTGGGTGGCTCGACCTATTCCACGCACGGCTTCATCTATCCCGACGCCAGCGCGCGGGTCATGGCGGCCTCGGGCATGAGCAAGCTGCAGAACGGCGCCATCGCAGTGGCCCAGTCCGCCGCCTCGCAGATGGCCGGCGCGGTCCGTCCCGGCCAGGGCGCCCTCAGCGTGCTGAGCCAGGCCGCCGACTCCACCGACCGCATCGCCGCCCTGATCGCGGCCGCGACCCGCGGCGACCAGCCCTCGCCCCCGCCGCGCTGATCCCGCCCGGTTGACGCCCTCGCCGACGCACGCCCACAAGGGACGCGCGGAGGCAGCGGCATGCTCAAGACCCTTCGGCGCGGCCATCGCGCCCCACAGCCGGAGGACGCGGGCCCCGACTGGCGCCCGGCCGAGGACCTCGTCTGGATCGATCTGCTGAAGCCCACCAAGGCTGAGGAGCTGGCCGTCGAGGCGGCGCTGGGCCTGCAGCTTCCGACGGTCGAGGAGATGCAGGCGCTGGAGCCCTCGAGCCGGCTCTACCAGGAATGCGGCGGCACCTTCATGACCGCCACGCTGCTGGCGCGGAGCCATGCGGACGCGCCGTTTCCGACGCCGGTCACCTTCGTGCTGGCCAAGGGCCTGCTCGTCACCCTGCGCTACGAGGAGCTGAAGGCGTTCTCGATCTTCGCGGAGCGGGCCCCCGAAAGCGACTTCGCCAGCGGAACCGCCGCCCTGCTGGGCCTCATGGACGCCATCGTCGAACGCCTGGCCCGGACGCTGGACGACATGGGCGACAAGGTTCAGATCGCGTCGAACGCCATCTTCAACCGCCCCAAGGGCGGTAATTTCCGGCCCCTGCTGACCGATCTGTCGCAGGCGCAGTCGGTCACCTCGCTCACCCGGGGCAGTCTGAACAGCCTGGCGCGAACCCTGAGCTATGCGGCGCTGGCCAGCGAGATCGCCGCCGACCCCGAGTGCCGCGCGCACCTGGAGGCGCTGCAGCGGGACGTGCAGTCCCTGACCGAACACGCCAGCTACCAGTCCTCGCACATCGCCTTCCTGCTGGATGCGGCGCTCGGCCTGATCAACATCGAGCAGAATGGCATCATCAAGTTCTTCTCGGTGG
>NZ_LSJI01000081.1 GCF_001557235.1 Phenylobacterium sp. CCH9-H3
CCCGGCGGCGGCAAGTCCTACGAGATCACCAAGGTCGAGTGGGTCTGACCCCCGCTCGATGGCGGCCCCGCGTCCCCTGAGGATATGGGCCGTCTCGGACGGCCGCGCCGGCATCGAAGCCCAGGCCCTTGGTCTGGCCGAGGCCGTCGCGCGCCTGAAGCCGGCGCACATCGCGGTGAAGCGGATCGGCTGGCGCGCGGG
>NZ_LSJI01000082.1 GCF_001557235.1 Phenylobacterium sp. CCH9-H3
GGGGGTCCCTCTTCGACGCCGATCGGGGGTCCCTTTTGAACGCCGTTTGACAGCTCACTCCGCCGGAAGAGGTCTCGAAGCGCCTAACCTGCGATTCACGCCCCCTCCTCGACCTCGCCGTCGACAAGGCGGGTCTGGTGCGAGCCTGCCAAGCCAGGACGATAGACGTTCTCTATCGAATACTGGAAGAGGCCTTCGCAAATGGTCGCGCCATGGACGCCGCCGCCCTCGCCTTCGCTCAAGCTTTGGCGGAGGCCTATCTTCGCCAAGATGTCCAGCCGCTGCGTCCCTTCGTGGGGCTTGAGGCGCTTTCATCCCACGACCTCGAGGCCCTGCGGATCCGGTGGCGCGTCTTATGGACGAACCTGCGCGGCCGTCAGGTGGACGCGGTGGCAAATCACCAGCTCAGGGAACGCTACTATGACCTGGCGCCGCTCATCTGGACGGCCCTCTGCGGCTGGCTCGCCTCAGGGCTCCTGGATGGCGGCGACCGTGCAGGCGACCATTCGCGCGAGGTCGCGCAACTCATGCGCCTGGGGCTCGCTCCGGTCTGAAAACGGGATTCGGGGCCTCAAGCTCGCGCGCTATGACGTTCCGGAACGAACGCTGGCGCAACGTCGGCGCGCTTCCGCGGCAGGATCCTGAAGGCGCCGGGGCGGAGCCTTGAACGTCGGTGCGCGGACCGCGCCGGCGCGCCCACCGCACCGCTGTCGGCGCGTTCGGCCACATCTCCGATTCTTGCGGCGCTCTGGACTTCATCTCCTGAAGCCTTCGGCCAGCCCATTCTTGTTATATAGTGTGGAGATCATGCCGAAGCGCCCACCGCCAAGCCCCCAGCGGCCGAACGTCGTCAATCCGGCGTTGGAACACGCCGTGATCTCGCTGCAAGCGCAACGCCCCGATGACGCCCAGCGACTCGCTTCTGTGGTGCTCAAGGCCGACCGGGGCAATGTGATGGCCGCGCAGATTCTGGCCGAAGCCTTTCTGCTGCAGGACCGGGTCCAGGAGGCTATCGATCTGTTGCAGCGAACGGTGCGGCGCAGCCAAGAGCCGGGGACTGAAACCCTGCTGGCCATGGCGTTGAACGCCGCCGGTCGAGGCGACGAGGCGCTGGAGCAGTTGCGCCGGGCGACGATGCGGCGCCCCGTGTTCCCGTTGGCGTTCCTCAAGTTGGGAGAGCAGCTCGCCGAGATTGGTCGCTTCGACGAGGCCATCGCTGTGCTCGAAGGCGGGCTTGCGCTCGTGCCTGATGGGGTGGGGTTGCGTGTCGGACTTGGATTCATCCACCTTGGACGCAATCAGCGGGATGTGGCGCGGCGTCTGTTTCTGCAAGTGCTCGCGACGTCCCCTGACCGACACGACGCGACGGTTGGGCTGGCCCGGGTGATGGCCGCGGATGGCGAATACGCCGACGCCGCCGATCTCCTTCGGCGCGCGCTCGCCCTGCGGCCTGAAGACGTGGCGACCCTGGTCGAGCTCGGAAAATGTCAGTTGGAACTGGGCGCGCGCGGCGCCGGCGAAGCCACCCTGCGCGCCGCGGTGCGTCGTGCGCACCGGCTGGCGCCGCTGGCTATCGTGGCGCTTGCGACCACCTCGCATGGCCGCTTCTTCCTGCGGCCTAGCGAGGCCGCGGCATTCCTGGGGGGCGCTGCAAGTTGAGCCCGTTCAGGCCCGGTAGTGGCGCCGGTAGACGCCCTTCTCGCGGCGGATCCGCTCGCTCAAATCGCGGTCCGCCGTCGCCTCCTCTGCGGTGAGGACCGCTGTCTCCGCGGTCCAGGCCTCCCGCTTGATCGGAATGCATTGCGCGACAGGCGTGCCCTTCGCCAGGACGCCGGTGAAGGCCATGTTGTGCCAGTGCGCCGGGAAGTGGATCCTGGCGTCGTGGTATCGGTCGCAGTCCACCACGCCGCTCAGGGTGGTGAACGGCAGATCGAATCGGTTGGCCGGGTGCGTGAAAAGCAGCGAATAGCCAGCCGGCGCCTCTATCGTCCATAGGTTGTGGAATTTGATGAGGAACCGATCCGGGTCGAACAGCGGCGAGCCGATGACCTGGCTGGAAGGATGGAAGCCAATTGGCGAGCGCTCGAAAGCGACACCTCTGGACGGCGGGAGGTCGTTGTCCCAGGTGAATTCGCCATTCTCGACCTTCACGTCACAGATCAGCGGGATCAGGAATCCGGCGGTCATGGCGTCTATGAACGGGGGGCACCGCTTGACGGTGTCGTCCTCGATGGAAGCAAGCGGGTTGAACGCATGCTGCGGCATCGTCTTGAACCAGTCAGGCAGGCCGCGCGTCGCCGGGACGGGTAGGGGCAGCCGTCCGTCCAGCTCCTGCGGGCATCGGAACTTCAGCGTCATGGGATCGGCGTGGGACTTCACGTCTAAACGCAGTCTTCCCTGAGCTCCCCCGGCCGCGGCTGCTCGCGGTCCAGGCGGAGGTTGAGGATTCTCAGAATGGTCAGGCAAGTCTCCAAGGCCTCGCCAGAGACATCGCCGAGCAAATCGCGCTGGAGGGCTGCGACCATCGCGTCGATCCGTTTCATCAGCGGCTTCGACCTCGCGGTCAGCCGCACGCACTGGGCGCGCCCGTCGCCTGCCCGGGGATAGCGCTCGATGAGGCCCAGCCGTTCCAGCTCCTCCAGATGACGCCCGATTGTGGGCCCGCCGACGGCCAGCCGGTCGGCGAGTTCCCGTTGGCGGACCCCGTCTTCGACCCTCGACAGGGTCAGCAACACCTGCCAGCGCGCGTTCGTGAGCCCGCTGGCCCGCAGGCGTTCGTCGATCAGCCCGCGCCAGCGCCGCCCAAGCAGCGTCGCCTCGACTCCAATCTCGGCCGCCCGAAGGTAATGTGCCATACTGACATCTTACGACAGCGCTCTCGGACCGCCAACGAGCCGATTTCCCCTCGAAAAAAAGCGCGGCGTGGAGCTGCATCTGGCCTGGCTCGAAGCGAGATCGCCACGACCGATGCGCGGCGCACGCACCACGTGGGGCGGACGGCGTTCCTGCGCCAGGTGCTCATGGCCACCCTGAGCGGCGTCCGGCACAAACCCCGTCAAGGCCACCCACGACCGCATGCGCCAGGCCGGCAAGCCGCGCTCGCCCGCGTCTCCTGCATGCGTGGGCTGATCTTCACCCTCAACGCCGGGCTCCACGTCCGCCAGCGCTCGGCCACGCCCCAGACCACGGATGCTTGACAATAATGTATGATACAATTATTACTACAAGTCTCCTCGGCAGTTTTTCTGTCATTTCGGGCGCGCCCTTGGCGCGTCCGTTTTTTCTTTTCCAGCTGATTGTCATTTCCGGCTGACGGTTCCTCCATGGGCCGGCTAGTCCAAAATGTTCTGCCCTAGCCCGTCTGCCGCAGAACATTCAGCCAATCATGAAGCGTCGCCAGTCGGCGCTGCGTGGCTAGGCGACTGCCATCCCGAAGCATGCCAATGGCGACCCCATCCACCATCGCCGCAAGTCCCCGAGCCACGAATGCCGGGTCAGCGCAGGCTGCCACGTCGCCTTCAGACTGCGCGCGGCCTACGAGTTCGGTGAGCTGCTCGTGCCAGTCGGCGTAGCCAGAGCGGAGAATGCGGGCGACATTCGCGTCGCTTGACCTGGCCCAGAAGCTGATCCACACGCGCCAGTGCGCCCTCATCTCGGGGGTTAGCGGCAGCGCATAGCGCATCGTTCTTCGAATCGCGACCAGCGCCGGCCGCGCCGCCTCGGCGCGTTTGACGCGTGCGCGGACTTGGCTCGCCAACAGTTCTGAAGCCGCCGCCAGGAGGTCGCTCTTGAACGGGAAGTGGTGCGTGATTGCGCCGGTGCTCGCGCCGGCTTCTGCTGCGATGGCGCGTACTTTTAGCCCGTCAAGGCCGTGACGCTGCATCACGCGCAGGGCGGCGGCGGCAATGGCATTCCGTCGCGCCGCCGCACTTTGCACTTGGGGAAATCCTCGTTCAGGCTAGAGCACTGTGCCGTAGAGCCGATAATGTATATTACATTCGCGCGAGGCGCGCGAGGCTCTGTGGCTCGGAGGCCTCGCATGGCATGTAGGCGAGGTCCCGACGTGAGGCTGCCCGACCAACGCCTAACGCTCACCCCCCGCTGTCCGCTGATGATCGCCCCCTTGCACCGCTGTCCGGACCTCAAGGTCGCCTCGGTGGCCGCCGAGGCAAGCGAGATATGCCTGCCCAGGCGCGCCGAGCTGATGTCGAACCCCGGGGCTGAGGCCAACCACCGCGGCATCTGGAGTTCGCTCATCAACCGTTCGAGCCCCTTTGCGGCCCCCGCCGCGGGAGCGGCCACCACACCCGGTCTCCCGGTGAACCATCACCGCCCCGCCGCGCCGGGTCGCCTCACTGTGCGCAGCCGGCTCCGTATTTTGGGCCTGCGTCCCAGTGTTGACGACACGAATATGCTCGACGATGCCAGTCCGCTCTTCGGCAGCGCACGCGGCCGCCTACCCCGGTGCCCGACCGTATGAACACGACCCCAGCCCTGGCAGCTTTCTTTACGGCGCTTGCGGCGTCTGGCGCGATACTCGTCACCGGCTGCGAAGAGGGCGACCGGGGCGCGTCGAGAAGGACGACGCAGGTGAGGACCGCACTCCCCCCGACGCAGGTAGAACTTGTCGAGGCGCGGGCGGAGCCGATCGCGGTGCCCATCATCGTCTCAGGCACCATGGCGGCGCTCCAGACGAGCAACATTGGGGCGCTTGTCGAGGGACCGGTGGACCGCATCTTCGTGCGGGTGGGGGACCGCGTGCGAAAGGGCCAGCCGCTGTTCCGCATCCGGCAGGCGGATTTCGCGCGGCGCGTGGTCGAGGCCGAGGCCGCGGTCGAGCTTGCGCGTGCGCAGGTCGACCAGGCCGAGCGCGCGCATGCACGAATTGCCGAGCTGAACCAGCGCGGCTACGCCCCGGCGGCGCGGCTCGAGGATGCGCTGGCGGCGAGGGACGTGGCGCGTGCGCAACGGGGCCAAGCCGCCGCCGTGCTCGGCACCGCGCGCCAAGCGCTCAACGACACGGTGGTTCGCGCGCCGTTTGACGGGGTGGTGACCGGCCGCCTCGTTGACGAAGGCGTTTTTCTCACCAGTCGCTTGCCGATGGGCGGCCAGTCTGCGGCGCTCCAGCTTCAGGAACTGCGCATCGTCGCCGCCATCGTCGCCGTCCCCGAATCGCGGGCCGCAGACCTCAGGCTCAACCTGCCGGCCAGGCTGTTCATCGAGGGGGTCGCGGAGCCCAAGCCGAGCTACGTTGCGATCATCAACGATCGGGTCGACCCGCAGACGCGCACGGTTGAAGCCCGGCTTCCGGTGCGCAACGAGAACTATGGGATCAAGACCGGCG
This sequence comes from Phenylobacterium sp. CCH9-H3, assembly GCF_001557235.1. Taxonomy (GTDB): domain Bacteria; phylum Pseudomonadota; class Alphaproteobacteria; order Caulobacterales; family Caulobacteraceae; genus Phenylobacterium. The sequence continues at coordinate 5,345 of NZ_LSJI01000082.1, forward strand.
TCTCGGTCCGCGCCGAGATCACGCCTAAGGCTCTGCAGGCGGTGGTGCTTCCGAGGACCGCCCTCGCGGGCGACGATGCGCAACGATACGCGTTCGTCGCCAAGGGCGGGGTGGTCGAGCGCCGCTCGGTGCGCACGGCCGACATCGACCTGAACCGCGTGCGGGTGATCGATGGCATTGCTGCTGGCGAGCAGGTTGTCGTGAGCCCGCCCTCGACTCTGACGCACGGCGCCCGTGTCGTACTCGCCGCGGCCGACAACAGGGTAAGCGGCCATGTGGCTCGTTGACGTCTCCATCCGGCGCCCGGTCTTCGCGACGATGGTCATCGGCGCGCTCGTGGTGCTCGGGCTGGTCTCGTTCGGACGACTGGGGGTCGACCTCTTCCCCAGGGTCGAGTTCCCTTACGTCGCCGTGACGACGACGTTGGAGGGCGCGGCTCCTGGCACCATCGAGACCGAGGTTTCCGACGTCCTGGAGGAACAACTCAACACCATCTCAGGCATCCGCCAACTGCGCTCGGTGAGCGCGGAAGGGCTGAGCCAAGTGTTCATCGAGTTCGAACTGGAGGAAGACGCCGACGTCAAGGCTCAGGAGGTGCGCGACAAGGTCAATATCGCGCTACGGGACCTGCCCGCCGACGCCGACCCCCCGGTGGTCGAAAAAGTGGACCCGGACGCCGCGCCCATCGTGTCGGTGATGCTCTCGGGTGACCGACCGGTGCGCGAGATCACCACCTACGCCGACGAGGTCATCAAAGAGGCGTTGCAGCGGTTGCCGGGCGTCGGGTCGGTCAGTCTGGTCGGCGGGCGCGAGCGGCAGATGCGCGCCTGGCTCGATGCCGAGCGCATGCGCGCCCACGGCGTCACCGCCGACGACGTCGCGCGCGCTCTGCGCGCGGAGAACGCCGAGTTGCCGGGCGGGCGGCTCGAAATCGCCGGCCGCGCAAGAGAACTTGGCGCACGCACCCTCGCTGAGGCGCGTACGCCACAGGAGTTCGCTGCCCTTGTGGTCACCCACCAGCCCAACGGGGCCGCGACGAGAGTCGGCGACGTCGCGCGCGTGGAGGATGGGGTCGAGGACGAGCGGAGCTACGCCCAGCTCAACGGTCATCCGGGCGTCGCGCTCGAGGTGCGCCGACAGTCGGGACGCAATACCGTCGAGGTGGCGCGTGCGGTCCGGGCCGAGGTCGAGCGGCTGGCGGCCGATTCACCGGCCGGCATCAAGATGGTGGTTGCCCGCGACACGTCGCGATTCATCGAAGCCTCGATCAACGACGTTATGGTCGACCTGGCGATCGCGATCCTCCTGGTCGTGGCGATCACCTTTCTCTTCCTCCTGAGCTGGCGCGCGACCCTCATCGTGGCCCTCGCCATTCCCACCTCGCTGATCGCGACGTTCCTTGCCTTCAGCGTATTCGGCTTCACGCTCAATACCATGACGCTGCTGGCGTTGACCGTCGCGATCGGCCTGCTGGTAGACGACGCGATCGTGGTCGCGGAAGCCATCCAGCGCGACATTGATCGCGGCGCCGACGCCCGGATCGCTGCAGCCGCCGCCACGCGCCGGGTGGCGCTCGCTGTGCTCGCCGGCACGTTCGCGACGCTGGCGGTCTTCGTGCCGATCGCGTTCATGGAAGGCATCGTCGGCCGCTTCTTCTTCCAGTACGGCCTGGCCATCGTCTTTTCGGTAAGCGTATCGCTGCTGGTGGCCCTCACGCTCACGCCCATGCTCGCATCGCGCCTGCTGCGGGCTGGCGACCACGGCGCCTCGTGGCTGCAGGGCATCGAGCAGGTCCACCGTCGGACCGAGGCAGGCTACGCAAGGCTCGTCGGGTGGGCCATGCGTCGCCGCTTCCGCGTGCTGGGCGGGGCTGTGGTCAGCATCCTGCTGGGCGGGTGGGTGGCCCTGCAGGTGCCCACGACGTTCATGTCCAATACCGATCGCAGTGAATTCCTTGTCAGCGTCAAGCTGCCGCTGGGCACCGGTATCGCGGACGCGCAAGCGGCAGCGCGGCGGTTGGACGCCGCGCTGCGCGCCGTGCCGGACGTCACGCTGGCCTTCGTGACCGTGGGCGCCGGCAGCCAACAGCGCTCAAACCTGCTCGATGTGTATGTTGGTCTGACGCCCAAGGGTGACCGCAGTCGCCCTCAGGAGGCGGTGATGGACGATGCGCGGGCCGCGCTCGCCCGTGCGGTCCCGGACGCGACCGAGATTGCCGCCGCCGAAGTGCCGTGGGTTTCCGGAGGGGGCATAGGCCAGTCGGCGATCGAACTCGTCGTAAAGGGAAGCGATTTGCCTGCGGTCGAAGCGTATGCGACGCGGCTGATGGGCTTGATGCGCAGCGACGCGCACTTTGCGGATGTCCGTTCGAGCTTCGAAGGCGGGAGACCCGAGCTCCAGGTGCGCGTCGATCGCGAGCGAGCGGCTGATCTCGGGGTTTCGGCGCGCGGGCTGGCGACGACCGTCCAGACGCTGATTGGCGGCGTCAAGGCCGGCACCTTCGAGGACCGGGGCCGGCGCTACGACGTGCGCCTGCGGCTTGAGGAAGGTCAGCGCCAGTCCCCTGAGCAGATCGCGCGCCTCCAGACGCGCGGGGCCGGAGGACGTCTGGTCGATATGGGCCAGGTCGCCGAAGTCGGCGTCGCAAGCGGTCCGGCTCAGATCGACCGGCAGGATCGCGCGCGAAAGGTATCGATTTCTGCGAATGCCGCGACCGGCGTCGCACTGGGCGAAGCGGTCGAGCGCGTGGATGCGCTACTCGCCAACAACGCGCCGCCGGACGGCATCACGATCGGGATCGAGGGGCAGGCCCGCCGCATGGCCGAGACCGGTAAGGCGATCGGGTTCGCGTTTCTGCTCGCGATCATCGCCCTCTACATTGTGCTGGCGAGCCAGTTCGACAGCTTCGGCCAGCCCGTGCTCATCATGCTGACGGCGCCACTATCCTTCTCCGGGGCCTTCGCCGCGCTCTGGGCTTCGGGACAGGAAATGAGTCTTTTCGCGCAGATCGGGCTTCTGGCCCTTATGGGCATCGTGATGAAGAACGGGATTTTGCTCGTCGACCGCGCCAACCAGCTGCGGGCCGAGGGGGCCGGCCGGGCCGAGGCAATGGCGCAGGCGGCGCCCGAGCGCCTGCGTCCTGTGCTGATGACGGCCCTCGCGGCCGTGTTCGGCATGGTGCCGGTTGCGTTCGCCACCTCGGACGGCGCGGAGTGGCGCAACGGCATGGGCTTCATCATCATCGGCGGGCTGACCACCTCGACCCTGTTGACGCTTCTGGTGGTGCCGGCCGCCTATATGCTTCCGGACAGCATCAGCGCGTTGAGAGCGCGCGTCTGGCGCCGCCGCGGCGCTGCCCCCGCCATCCCGATCGTCGCGGCGGCTGCGCCAAAGGCGGATGAGCCGGGTTCGCCGAGGAACGCGGCATGAATGCCGCTGCGAGCAGCGGCCTGGGAGGCTGGTGACGCTGCGGGCGAGCGGTCGCTTCGCGACGGGTGCGCGAGCCTCCACGATCCGACCGTACGGAGCTAGCACCGCTCACGGCCGCCGAACCTGCGAAAACCCACGACTTGCGGTCTGACATAATTGAACCGAACCCTCCGCGGCACATATTGAGGCCTTCGTTCCGCGCTGCGCGCTCGACGGGTCCGACAGCACCGTCGTGCGGTTCGACAAAATCCTGAACCTGATCACCTCGAGCAAGTTCTCGGGGCATGACGTCTCGCGCTTCGAGCTGGACAGTGCCACGGGCCTGCCGAGCTTCAACATGCCGCTGGAGCTGGGCGCGGACCTCGGCCCACGGCTCAAGGGGTCCAGCCGCCCAGCGCCGGCTGCGAATCCTGGTGTCGGACACGGAACTGGTGTCGGACACGGAAGCGGACCGGCATGACCAACCTTGTCAGACATCTCCGGCATGAGATCGACGACCTCATCCTCGAACCTATCGACTCTAAGGGAGGCGTCGCATGCCCACGCTGAAGCGCGCAGAAGTCCTCGACGAGACCCCGGTGAAGTGACGTCGAACTCCCGGCTGCGTAACGCCGGCGGTCTCGTTGCCTATAGGATGTGCTGGGCCGGGAAGGGGGCGAACCGTCGAAACCCCGTGAAGCTCGTCCACGCCGATGTTGGCTCCGTTCACGGGCCCAAGCGAAAGCCCCGAGCTGGCGCAGAGCAGATCAAGGGGTTCGCGCTAGTCCGGAGCGAACGCGCGCAGGAAGCGATGCGCAGCCTCGCAGGCGGTGGCTTCGATTTCCTCGTGGGAGATGTCCGCGCGAGCGTTCAGTAGAAAGGCGGACTGGAGGCTCCCGATCACCATCCCCGCGTACATCTCTGCCGCCTGACTGGGATTGGGGATGCTGAGCCGTCCTGCCGAGGCCTCGACGACGAGGAAGTCGGCGAGACTGGTTCGACTCGCGCGGATCCCCGAATGATAGATCGCCCGCGCCAGTTCGGGCGACGTGGCGGCGCTGCCGATGGCGAAGCGCATGAAGCCGATGCTGCGGGTGGCGAGGAGCGCTTGCAGCAATGCGACGCCGTAGGCAACGAGGGTCCTCTCGGGATGCTGGGCGGCATCCAGTCCAGCCAACGGGGCCGCGATCGAGGCGGCCCGCCGAGCGGCGAGGGCGCGCACCACCTCGTTCTTCGAACCATAGTGGTTGTAGATCGTCTGTTTGGCGACACCCGCGCGGCGCGCAATGTCTTCCAGGGACGCCTCCACGCCACGCTCCACCAACAGTTCGATAGCCGCGTCCAGTATGGCTTCGTGCTTCGCCAGGTCGATCTGGCCTGTGCTTCTGGACATGTTCGACGCGTCGCCCCCCAAAAGCATCAATGACCGACCACGTGCACGTCAACAAGCTCGGCGGTGTCGCCTTCGCGGGGCTGCGTGGGCGACGACGCTTGCCGAACGTAGGGTACGGCTGGATAGATGTATCCACGAGTAGCCCGCGCCCGCTTGGACGCGGTGGGCCGTGCAGCCGGGCGTGAGGGGACTTGAGTACATCGGAGGACCACAAGCCGGCTGCGCCCGGAGGAACCGCACGCCGCCAGTTCCCGCGGCGCTGGGTGGTTATGGCAGTGGGGCCGATCCTGATCCTGGCCGTCCTCGCCTACCTGATCCTCACCAGCGGGCGCTTCGAGACCACCGACAACGCCTACGTCCAGGTGGCCAAAACGCCGGTGGCGCCCTCGATCGGCGGCCGTGTCGTCGAAATCTATGTGAAGGAGAACCAGCCGGTTCGGCGCGGCCAGGTGCTGTTCCGCCTGGATCAGCGTGATCTGAAGGCGAGCGTCGACCTTGCCCAGGCCCAGCTGAGCAACGCCCAGCTTGTGGTCAGCCAGGCGCGGGCGGCGTATCAGCGGGAGGTCGCGAACGTCGCCGCAGCACGCGAGAATCTGGCGTTCGCGACGCGCGAGGTCACCCGCCATCGCCAGCTCAACACGGCCGGGGCCGTGTCGGGCCAGGCGGTCGACCAGGCCGTGCACACCGCCAATCAGGCGCGCGACCAGCTGGCGGTGGCCCAGCAGCAGGCGGCCCAGGCCCTGGCGGCGCTGGGCGGAGACCCGAACGTCGCCGATCGCGCGCCGGCGGTCCTTCAGGCCCGCGCCCAGCTCGAGCGCGCCCGGCTGAACCAGGACTTCGCCACGGTCGTCGCCCCCGCCGACGGTGTCGTGGCCCGCGTCGACCAGCTCCCGGTCGGCGCCTATCTGAACGCGTCCCAGACCGCGTTCTGGCTGTTGTCCGGTCACCCGTGGATCGAAGCCAACTTCAAGGAGGACCAGGTCCGCAACATGGAGGTGGGCCAGGCGGTGGAGATCGACGTCGACGCCTATCCCGGCGGCGCGCTGCGCGGCCACGTCGCCAGCTTCGCGCCCGGCACGGGTTCGGCATTCTCGGTGCTACCCGCCCAGAACGCCACGGGCAACTGGGTGAAAGTCACCCAACGGCTGCCGGTCCGCATCGCGTTCGACCGCCCGCCGCCGCCGCGGGCGGCCCGCGCGGGCCTGTCGGCCAAGGTGAAGGTCGATGTGCGCACCGCGCTGAAGCGGGAGTAGGGACGTATGGCCCGCGCCCCCGCCGCCCGCCTCTGCGCCGCCCTGGCGAGCCTGGGTGTCGCCATTTCGGCCTGCACCACGGTCGGCCCCGACTTCCAGCCGCCCGCGCCCGACAGCAGACTCGCGGGCTACGCCATGACTGGGGAACCCCCGGCGCCCGGCGTGGTTCTGAGCCCCGACGTCCGCGCGGCGGGGCCCTGGTGGCAGGCCTTCAGGTCTCCGGCCCTCGACGAGGTCATCGGCCTGGCCCTGGCAGACAGCCCCACCCTCGCCGCGGCGCTCACCAAGCTCGAGCGCTATAAGGCCGCCGAGCGCGAGGCGACCGGCGAACGCAAGCCGCAGGTCGAGGGAACCGCCTCGGCGCAGCGGCAGAAGTTCAACCCCGCCTCGTTCGGCTTCTCCGGCGCGCCCAGCGGCTCGCAGTTCACCGAGTTCGGGCGGCCTCGCACCTTCGACGTCTTCTCGCTGGGCGGGCGCGTCAGCTACGACCTCGACCTCTTCGGCGGCGGGCGCCGGCGCGAGGAGGCCGCCGCCGCGCGCACCGCCCAGGCCGCGCATGAGGCCGACGCCGCCTACCTGACCCTGACCGCCAACGTGACACTGCAGGTGGTGCGCATCGCAGGCCTCAAGGGCGAGATCGCGGCCCTGCAGTCGATCATCGCCGACGACCGCACGCTGCTGGACCTCGCCCACAAGTCGTTCGCACTCGGCGGCATTCCGCGCATCACCGTCACCCACGTTGAGACGCAGTTGGCCGAGGACGAGGCCCTGATCCCGCCGCTGCGCCGGCAGTACGACGCCGCCCGCCACCAATTGGCCTTGCTGGTGGGGAAGTCTCCGGCCGCCTGGACGCCGCCGGAGTTCGAACTCGCGGGCCTGACCGTGCCGGCTGCCATACCCGTCAGCCTGCCGTCCGCCCTGGTCCGCCGCCGGCCCGACATCCTGGCGGCTGAGGCGGAACTGCACGCGGCGACGGCCGCAATCGGTGCGGCCCGGGCGGACCAGTTCCCCAACATCCGGCTCTCGGCGAACGGGGCGCTCTCGTCGATCAAGCCCGAGGACGTGATCTCGACCGACGCCGCCGGCTGGACGCTGCTGGGCGGACTGACAGCGCCGATCTTCGATGGCGGCGCGCGCAAGGCCCGCACCCAGCAGGCCGAGGCGCAGGCGCGCGAGGCGCTGGCCCGCTACCGGCTGACGGTGCTGCGCGCGTTCGTCGAGGTGTCGGATGCGATGGCCGCGCTGGAGACCGACCGCCAGCGGACCGAGGCCCTGACCCGGGCGGTGTCGCTGAGCCGCGAGTCGGCCGACGTCACGCTGCAGGCGGCGCAATTGGGCGCGCGCACTGCGGCCGAAGTCTTGCAGGCGCGCCGGCAGCTCGACCGCGATCGCCGCGACCTGGCCCAGGCCCAGGCCCAGCGACTGTCGGATCTCGTGAGCCTCTACGCCGCCTCGGCCGCCGACTGGCGCAGACGTGAAGCCTCGGGGGGGCGCAATGGCGTCGGCCCAGGACGTTAGGAACCGGATCCCGATCACCGGGTCGCTGATGCTGGCGACGCTGATGTATACGCTCGACTCCACCATCGCCAACGTCGCGCTGCCACACATGCAGGGCAGCCTCTCGGCCTCTCAGGACGAGATCACCTGGGTGCTCACCTCCTACATCCTGGCGACCGCGGTGGCGACGCCGCTGGCCGGCTGGCTGGCGCAGAAAATCGGCCGCAAGACCATGCTGTTGTGGTCGATCATCGGTTTCACCATCGCCTCGATGCTCTGCGGCCTCGCCCAGAACCTCCCCGAGATGGTGGCCTTCCGGGTCCTGCAGGGGCTGGCGGGCGCCGGGCTGATGCCGCTCTCGCAATCGGTGATGCTCGACATCTTCCCGATGACCATGATCCCGCGGGTGATGAGCATTTGGAGCGCCGCGGTGATCGTGGGCCCGATCGCCGGCCCTACGCTCGGCGGCTGGATCACCGAGGAGCTCGACTGGCGCTGGGTCTTCTACATCAACCTGCCGATCGGGATCCTGGCGACGCTGGGGGTGCTCAGGTTCATGGCCCATGACCCGGGAGGGCGGGCCCGGCCCTTCGACTTCGTCGGCTTCGGCGGGCTGATCGCCTTCATCGTCGGCCTGCAGGCGATGCTCGACCGCGGCCCCGGACGGGACTGGTTCGACTCGAAGGAGATCTGGGTCGAGGCCGCGATCGCACTGGCCGGCCTTTGGGTCTTCATCGTCCAGACGGCGACGGCCAAGCATCCGTTCTTCCATCGCGACCTCGCCAAGGACCGCAACTTCATCGGCACCGCCCTGCTCGGGTTCTTCGTGGGCGTGCTGCTGTTCTCGACGACGGCGCTCCTGCCATCGTTCATGCAGAACCTGTTGGGCTACTCGGCCACCCAGGCCGGCGTCGCCAGCGTCACGCGCGGCCTGGGGTCGCTGGTGTCGTTCCTGCTGGTGCCCATGGCCATGGCGCGCCTCGGCCCGCGCACGTGCCTGTTCACGGGCCTCCTGCTCTCGGTCGTCGGCCTATGGATGATGGGCGGCTTCAGCCTCGAGATGACCTCGGGACCGATCCTGATCAGCGGGTTCGTCCAGGGCCTCGGGATCGGCCTGCTGTTCTCGCCGCTCAGCACGCTGGCCTACGTGACCCTGGACCCGAGCCACCGCGTCGAGGGCACTGTCGTCTCAACCATGGTCCGCAGCCTGGGCTCCAGCGTCGGGATCTCGATCGTCCTGGCCGCGGTGCTCAGGAACTCGGCGGGCGCCCACAGCGAGCTGGCCGGCCGCATCGACCCGTCCAGCCCGCTGCTGCGCTACCTACTGCCTCCGCTGATGGATCCCCGCAGCGAGGTCGGCGCGCAGATCCTGAACGGTGAGATCACCCGGCAGTCCGCCATGATCGGTTACGCCAACATCTTCATGTGGATGGCCCTGGTGACCTGCGTGATCTTGCCGGCAGTCATACTCCTTAGGCCGGCGCGCACGGCGCCATCTGACAAGGTCGAGATCCACGCGGAATAGCTCACCGGGAGCGGACGCCGGTGCCGCGGCGGCCCGCTCTCTCCCTGCGCCTCAGCGCCTGACACGCGCCAAGCGGCCCGATAGATGTCCCCCTTCTCGGGCCCAGCCCAAGTTCTGCACCCGGCGAAGGTTTCGGATGCCGGCCCTTGCACACAACTGACGATCTGGCTCGACCAGCTTGATGAAGAGTGCAAGACCTCCCCCTGCGGTGGAGCCCGAGATCTGACCGACCCTTCGAGCGGGGAGCCCCCTACAGCTTTCCCAGGAGCACGCGGAACCGGGCTTCAAGGACCGAGACGGGGGGAGACGTCCGAAGCCAAGCCTCCGTCACATCGATCTCCGCTCGCGCGGCAGGGGGCCATCCATCCTCGCGTTTCAGTATCGACAGGACCTCCTGCGCCCGGCGTCGCGGTTCCGGCGCCGACCCGAAGGTGCGCACGAGCTTGCGGGCGTCGACGAGGGCCTGCTGTCGGCTGCCGGACATATTGACCTTTGCGTGCGGCGGGGGCGGCGGTGAACGCGCCGCTTGCGTGGATTAGCGTCTCGGGCCGAGCCCACACAAGCCGTTGCAGACCGGGGCTTGGGCTAAAACAGTTGGCGATCACGGCGGACGGGGGGTGCATGGGGAAATACGACCCGCTGGAAGGACACCTGCGCCGTCAGAAGGCCGCGATCTATGAGATGACCTTCCGCGACATCGAGCGGGTGCTGGGCGAGCTCCTGCCGCGCAGCGCGCACCACCCGGAATGGTGGGCCAACGAACAGGACCCCACGACGCGCCACGTCCAGTCCAAGGCCTGGCTTTGGGCCGGCTTTCGAGCCCTCCCGCTCACGCCCGCCGAACTAGTCCGCTTCGCGCGTCGAGGCTGATTGCCACCTGGCGATAATAATAGCCTAGACGCGCGAATGAACTCTAAGCCGCTTCAAGTGATCCCCCTTCGTCTATCGGCTTTTGCGAGAGGATGGTCTCCAGCCGCTTGGCCCAGAGATCCAACGCCTCGCGCTTCTCCTTGGCGTACTGATAGAGGTTGTAGTGGCGTGACGTGACGGCCGCACCGCCGTCTTCGTCGGTGTGCGCGATCACCTTGGACACGATGTAGGGCGCCACCCCGAGCGCCGCCATCTCGGTGGAGCCCGTGCGGCGGGTGTCGTGCAAGGTGAGGTTCTCGAGCCCAAGCGCCGCGGTGAGGTCGCTCATCGCGTGGCTGAGAGCGCCGGGCCCGATCGAATTGTCGTTGGAGCGGGGCGACGGGAACACGAACTGGCTCGGGCCCTTGCGGCGGTCCTTGTGAAGCTTGAGCGCCGCCTTGATGAGCGCGATCGCTTGGTCGGACAGCGGTACGAGGTGTTCGGCCCGCCCCTTCATCTTGTCCTCTGGCACCACCCAGGTCTTGTGCTCGAAATTGAGTTCGGAGAGGTGCATCTGCGCGACCTCGCCGCGCCGCTGCAGCGTGAATAGCGCGAGCTTGATGGCGATGCAGACGCCGAGGCTGATGAAGACCTTCTCTTCCTCGCCGTTCTCACGCGTGATGGTGAGCCCGGTCCGCTGCTCCAGGCCCGACCACAGGGTTCGGAGCTCCGCGTTTGTGGCGGTTCGTGTCCGGGCCTTGTCTTCCGTCAAGCGTTGGACCAGGGCGACCGGATTGGCCTCCACGAGTTCCTCGGAGATTGCGTAGTTGAACATCTGCGAGAGGAGGCTGCGGACCTTGTTCGACTGGCTGGGCGCCAAGGCCAGCACCTCCTGCAGGATGCCGCGGACCCGGGCCTTGGTGAGGGACCCGATCACGTCGTCGCCGATTCGGTCCTTCAGGTACTTGCCCCAGATCCAGCGTTCCCCGGCTAGGGTGCTGGCGGCCTTCTTGCGGCGCCGCGGCCGATAGGCGCCGGTCTCGCAGGCCGTGAAGTAGGTGGCCGCAAGCTCCGCCCACGTCCTAATCTCCTGCGACCGCACCGCTTCGCGCTTGCGCCGGATCTCGGCCGCGGGGTCGACGCCCGCGTCGACTTGGCCGCGGAGCTGGCGGGCGGCGACACGAGCGCCGGAGAGCGTCAGCGCGCGCACGCCGTTCTCGTCGGGTTCGCTGTCGGCATTCGGGTCGAAAGTGCCGAGCGTCACGCGACTCTGCTTGCCCGTCAGCTTGTCGCGGTAGCGATAGGTCCAGGACTTCTGCCCGCCGGGCGACACCCTGAGGGCCAAGCCCCGGACATCGGAATCAGGGTAGTCGGTCTGGATCGACGCGCGGCCTCCGGCGCCGTGTGCTAGGCTTGGCTTCGCGCTTCGGCAGAAGGCGACCGTCAGCGCCTGGCTGGTGAGTTTCGGCATGTTTCATCTCCCGCAATCGGGTCGTGCCAGTCGGATTTTGAGGTCACACCTAGGTCACAAAACCTCGCAATCCAGGGCACAAGTCTGGACCAAGGTGGAAAGGCGAGCAACTCACAACACTTTGTAAATAAAGGTGTTTTGTGTTTCAGGCAGTTGCACTTTGTTCCGCCCAGGCAGTTCTACGAATCTGAGGGTCGGACGTTCGAATCGTTCCGGGCGCGCCATTTCTTCCTAAGGAAAATCAACGACTTGATCCCGCTGGCCGCTCGCCAGCCTTGTGACCTCGGCTCGATTTTACAGCCCGTTTACAGCGGATTTTACGGTTCTGTTCCCGGGGCGTTCGCCCGCAGCAGCCGCGACTATGCATTTGCGAACGTGCATCTAGAGGGAACCGGCTTTCTCGCGAGACGAACGGCGACTGGTGGCCAATTGAACCGGGCAGCTCGGAAGACCTGTTGGCCAAGTTTGTCTGCAAGACCTGGATCGATCCCGATTTCAGCTTCGGGGCGCCGGGGGTGCGGTAAGCACCGGAGGACAAACCTCCCCGGGAAGTGGTGCAAGAGGCGGCCGGTCCGGAGGCGATCTAGCGCAGCGCTACTTCTCGCCCGCCTTCCGTAGCCGCCAAGCCCTCGGGGTGTTCCGCGCGGCGCGCTGGGCGGCATCCTCCAGCCGGTGCGCGGATTGAAGCGCCGCCCGCGGTGTCAATGAGCCGCGAATACCGTCCGGACCGCGGATCTCCACCTCGTCGGGGGACGAGGCGACATCCATGGCTTCGTCGAACTTCTGCTGGTCCTTGGGCATGTCAGCCTCGCAGGCGCTCCGCCGCAGCGTCGAGCGCGGCGCGGTCGTTGCCGTGCCGCTCGATGAGTTTGCGTGCCTGATCCATGGAGATGCCGTGCTTCTCGGCGAAATATTGAACTTCGTAACCCTCCGACCCCGAGACCCGGCTACGGTCCGGCTCACGTACGTCCTGCTTGTTGTCTGCCATGGTTGGCTCCGTTTCGATGCGCGGAGGAAATGAGGACGCGGCGCCGTGGTTCCGAACTCGGAAGCGGCGGCCGGATGACAACGAAGGTTACGTTTCAGGAGTCCAGGTGATTTCGCGTAGCGCCTCCCGACCTGTTCCGCCGCCCCATGGATCGTCCGTCGCCCAAGGGCGTCGTCGCCTGCGTATGAAACGATAGAACCCACGCATTGGACTTCGCCCATCCCGCGGGTCCTTTCTCCCGACGAGGGTCGGAGAGCCCATCGGATTAGGGAGTCTGCGTGGCCGTACTGTCGGAGCCATTGCCGCCGGAGGGCCGGAAACTCGCGGGTCGCGCGCCGAGGGCCGGCTTCGACGCCTGGTGGACCCTCGTCCTGACCTTCCTTCTGAACCTCGTCTCCTATCTGGATCGCACCATCGTCGCGATGCTGGTGCCGAACATCAAGGAGACGCTCACCGTCTCCGACTTCCAGGTGGGCCTGCTTCTGGGGCCGACCTTCGCCGTCTGCTTCTCGCTGTTCGCCATCCCGCTCGGATGGGCCGCGGACCGCTTCTCCCGCCGGATGGTGATCGCGCTTGGCGCGGTCGTGTTCGGCGCGGCCACCGTCGTTTCAGGCTTTGCGACGTCCTTCCTCTGGCTGCTCGTCGCCCGCGCGGTGGTCGCGATCGGAGAAGCCTCGCTGGGCCCTGCGGCGCTGTCGCTCATCTCCGAGAAGTTCCCCCGCCATCTGATGACGACGGCGGTCTCGATCTATTCGATGGGCCTGAAGATCGGCGGCGCCGCCGCGCTCGGGCTCGGCGCGATCGCCATCGTCTATGCCGGCCAGGCGGAGGCGGCGATCCCGGCGCTGCGGGGCGCCGAACCCTGGCGGCTCGTCTTCGCCATCACCGGCCTGCCCGCGGTCGTTCTGGGCCTGATGGTCTTCACGTTCCGGGAGGCTCCCAAGCGGTCGGCCGTCTCCGCAACGAGCGGTGAGGCCGGCACGGCCGTGCAGTTCCTGCGCCAGCATTGGCGGCTGTTTCTCCCGATGCTGCTCGGATTTTCCCTGCTCGCCATGTGCGGCCAGACCCTGATCGGGTGGGCGCCGACGCTGATGGACCGGCAGTTCGGCATGCCGCCGGCGCAGTATGGCCCCTTGCTGGGGGCCGTCGCTCTGGCGTCCTCCCTCACCCTGGTGCTCAAGGGCGGCGTGATGGACTGGTTCTATGCGCGCGGCGTGAAGGACATCCACATCCGCTTCTACACCTGGCTGCTCTTCGCCTCCGTGCCGTTGGTGGCGGTGGTGTTCCTGACGCGGGACCTGCGGATCTTCGTGCCGCTCTACGCCGCCGTCGCCATCATCACGGTGCCCTTGCTGGCCTATCTCAATGTCACCGTGCAGATGGTGGCGCCGCGGACCCTCAGGGGTCGGCTAACCGCCATGGTGGGGATCCCCGTGAGCCTGGTCGGCGGTCTCGGCCCGCTCAGCGTGGGCGCCCTCACCGACTTCGTCTTCCGCGACGAGGCGCGCCTCAACTATTCGATGGCCACGCTGTTCTGCGTGGCCGTGCCCGCCGCCCTGGTGCTGTTGCGCATCACCCTTCGTCCCCTGCGCGAGGCCGTGATCCTCTGTGAGGCCCGCGAAGCCGCCGAGCGCGCAGATGCCTGACCTTATCCCGGCCGTTCTTCCATCGCCCGCTTCGGGCGACCTCGGCCGCGACCGCCCTTCGCCTGGAGTCCGCTGACGTGAGTACTGAGATCGACCCGATCACCCTGGAGATTTGGTGGAGCCGCCTCGTCGCCATCGCCGATGAGTCCGCCAAGACGCTGCTGCGCTCGGCCTTCTCCACCATCATCCGCGAATCCAACGACTTCGCCACCTGCCTGCTCAACGCCAGGGGTGAAACCCTGGCCGAGTGCAGCGGCGGTATCCCGACGTTCGCGGGCCTTCTCGGTCGCACGACCCGCCACTTCCTGGAGACCTATCCGGCGGACAGCTGGCGGGAAGGGGATTGCGTGATCACCAACGACCCCTGGATCGCGACGGGCCACCTGCCCGACATCGCCGTGGTCATGCCCATCTTCCACCACGGCCGGCTCGTAGGGTTCAGCGGCACGGTCGCCCACTCGCCAGATATCGGCGGCAGCCTCAGCGGCCAGAACCGCGACCTGATCGACGAGGGCGTGGTCATTCCGCCGGTGCGGCTCTACCGCGCCGGCGAGCGCAACGAGGAACTCCTCAAGCTGTTGCTCGCCAACATCCGGATGCCGAAGCTCACGGGCGGCGATCTGGAGGCCCAGGTCTCCGCCAACGAGGTGTGCCGCAGGCGAGCGGTGGAGTTCCTCGAGGATACGGGCCTGACGGACTTCGAAGGGCTTTCCCGCGCCGTGCATCAGAAGTCCGAGCAGGCGATGCGCCAGGCCATCGCCGCCATCCCCGATGGGGTCTATCGCTCGGAGATCGACGCGGACGGGTTCGACGATCACCCGACCCACATCGCCTGCACAATCACCGTGAGCGGCGACACGATGAAGATCGACTACGCCGGCACCGCGCTTCAGAACAGTCGGGCCACGAACTGCACGCTGAACTACACGCAAGCCTATTCGATCTACCCGATCAAGTGCGTGCTGGACCCACTGACGCGCCGCAACGAGGGGTCCTACCGGCCGATCGAGGTCACCGCCCCGGAGGGCACCCTGGTCAACTGCCGGCGCGGGGCGGCCGTGCAGGCGCGCCACCTCACCGGGCACCTGCTCTCCTGCGCCATCTACCAGGCCCTGGCCGATGTCGTGCCCGAGCGGGTGATCGCCGACAGCGGGGGCGCGCCGGCCATGCGCATCCGGTTCTACGGCCAGGACGACGAAGGGCGCCGGTTCGGCCTGATGCTCTTTGCGAGCGCCGGCATGGGGGCGGGGCGGGACCGCGACGGGCTGTCCACCACGGCCTTCCCGACGAACTCCGGCGCGGGCAGCATCGAGGCTCTCGAGGCGACCTCGCCGCTGCTGTTCCGGCGCAAGGAATTCCGCCCTGACTCCGGCGGTCCGGGCCGCCATCGCGGGGGGCTCGGCCAGGAGGTCGAGGTTGAGAACCTGAGCAATGGCCCGGTCGAAGTGCAGATCATCGGCGATCGGGAGCGGCACCCCGCGCTCGGCATCCACGGGGGCGGGCCGGGCGCGCCCGCGGCCGCCGTGCTCGACGACGGCAAGCCGCTTCGGCTCAAGTCGCGCAGCCTCCTGGAGGTCGGACGATCGGTGACCCTGCAGTTCGCCGGCGGCGGCGGCTACGGCCCACCGCCGGAGCGCGATCCGGCCGCGCTGGCCAGCGACATCGAGAACGGCTTCGTGACACCGCGCGCAGCCAGCCAAGAGTACGCGCCGGTGGACGGCGCCTGGAAGAGGTCGGCGTGAGCATGGAAAAGACAATCCGCATCGGCGTCGACATCGGCGGCACCTTCACCGACTTCGTCCTGCACGACGAGGTCCGGGGGCTCACCCGAACGGGCAAGCGATTGACGACGCCCGAGGCGCCCAGCCGGGCCATCGTGGAGGGCGTCGAACGCCTTCTCGCCGAAACGAACTCCCGGGCCGAGCAAATCCACAGCATCGTGCACGGCACGACCCTGGTGACCAACACGGTGCTGGAGCGCACCGGCGCCAAGGTCGGCCTCGTCTGCACCGAAGGCTTCCGCGACGTCCTCGAGATGGGACGCGAGATCCGCTACGATCCCGACGACCTGGCCCAGCAACCGGCGCCGGTCATCGTCCCGCGGGCGCGTCGCTGGGGCGTGCGAGGCCGGATCCGCGCGGACGGCGCCGAGCACGAGCCGCTGGACGAGTCCGCCCTGGCCGCCACGGTTCGGATGCTGGTGGACGAACACGGGGTCGAGGCCTTGGCGGTGGCCTTCATGAACTCATACCGCAACCCCGCCCACGAGCTTCGCGCGCGGCAGATCATCTCCGAGCTCTATCCCGACCTCCTCGTAACGCTGTCCAGCGAGGTGGCGCCCGAGATCCGCGAGTACGATCGCACCAGCACCGCCTGCCTCAACGCCTACGTCCAGCCGCTGATGCACGGCTACCTGGACCGGCTGGGCGCCGACCTGGCGCGGCTGGGCTTTGCGGGCGACCTGCGGATCATGCTCTCGGGCGGCGGCGTGACCACCATCGAGGAAGCCAAGGCCTTCCCGATCCGTCTCATCGAGTCCGGCCCGGCGGCCGGGGCCATGGCGGCCGCCCACATCGCCCAGGCGGCCGGCGAGGCGAAGGTGATCTCCTTCGACATGGGGGGCACGACGGCGAAGATGTGCCTCGTGGAGAACGGCGCGCCTCACGTGAAGCACGACTTCGAGGCCGGCCGGGTGCACCGCTTCAAGCAGGGGTCAGGTCTGCCGCTGAAGGTCACGGTCGTCGACATGATCGAGATCGGCGCCGGCGGCGGCTCGATCGCGGCGGTGGACGCCCTGGGGCTGATGAAGGTGGGGCCCCGCAGCGCGGGCTCCGTGCCCGGCCCCGTAGCCTATGCGCGCGGCGGGACCGAGCCCACGGTCACCGACGCCGATCTGTACCTCGGCTACCTCAATCCCGACTATTTCCTGGGCGGCGAAATGGCCCTGGCGCTGGACGACGTGCGCGCGGCCATCGCGACGCGGCTGGCCGGCGGCCTGGGGATCGAGACCAACGACGCGGCGCGCGGCATCCAGGAGATCGTCAACGAAAGCATGGCGGCGGCTACCCGCATGCACATGGCCGAGAAGGGAAAGGATCCGCGCAGCTACACCCTCCTGGCCTTCGGGGGGGCCGGGCCCGTGCACGCCTACGGCCTCGCCAAGCTCCTGAAGGTCCGCCGCATCATGGTGCCGCCCGGGGCGGGCGTGATCTCCGCCTTCGGGTTCCTCGTGGCCGCTCCGGAGGTCGATGACGCACGCGGCTATGTGGGCCAACTGCACACCCTCGACTGGGATCATGTGAACCAGCTCTACGCCGGCATGGAAGCCCGCGCGCGAGACGTCCTGCTCCGCGCAGGCGGCCGGCCGGAAGACATTGTCATGCGGTGGAGCGCCGACCTTCGCTACCTCGGACAAGGCTTCGAAGTGCCCGTCGATCTGCCCCCGGGACCGCTCAGCGCAAACCACCGCGAAGCCGTCCGCGCCGCGTTCCTGCAAACCTACGCCGAGCGGTTCGATCGGGTGTTCGAGGACATGCCCATCGAGGCCATCAATTGGCGGCTCACGGCTTCGCTGCCGGTGACGCCTGTGAGCCTCGCGCATCACCCGACGGGCGGGACCCCGGAACGCGGTCATCGCACCATCCACTTCCCCGGGTTCGGCGACGTCTCGACGGCGGTCATCGATCGCTATGCGCTCAAGCCTGGCGATCGCGTGGCGGGGCCGGCGGTGTTCGAGGAACGCGAGTCGAGCTTTGCGGCGGGACCGGACTGCGTGGTGACGGTCGACCGGGACTTCAACCTGGTCGCCGAGATCGGCGCAGATGCTGCTACGGCGGCGGCCCCACGACGCGCGCTCGCCGAGGCCACCTGAGGCGATGGCGGGCGCTTAAGAAGACTTCGGCTTTTGAATGCACGTTTTGCGTGTATTCATGCAAATGAACTGTGTGTTTGTGGTGGAATCCAGTCTCGTCATTTTGGGATTGGTGGGGGCGAATCTGCACGTATACAGAATGGTTATTCTGAAAACGAATTGATCGTTGCGTGAAGTCGCATTGAACAGCTGTGAGAATTCGCGGCCAATCCCGAGCCATACGCCTCAATACAGAAGGCGCTGAAGCAATAAGGGGTAGGATTCATGCGTCTCCTCACGTCGACCGCCGTGGCCGCGCTCTTTTCGGGCGCAGCGCTCTCCGCCGCGCCCGCCGCCGCCCAGCAAGCGCCCTCGGGGGCCGAGGGCGAGGCGGAGAGCCTCGCTGAGGTGGTGGTCACCGGTTCGCGCATCGCGCGGCGCGACTTCGTGTCCAACAGCCCGATCGTCACGATCGATCAGTCGGCCATCGCGGCCCAAGGCTCGCCCACGCTCGAGACATCGCTCAATCAGCTGCCGCAGCTCGCCTTCTCCGCGAGCTCGAACACCAACACCGTGGCGCGCGGCGGGCAGGCGAACCTCAATCTGCGTGGCCTGGGGCCCCAACGCGGCCTGGTGCTCATCGACGGACGTCGCGTGCAGCCGTCCAGCCCCGACGGTTCGATCGATCTCAACACCATCCCCTCGTTCCTGGTGGAGAACGTCGAGATCATCACGGGGGGCGCCTCGGCCGTCTACGGCTCGGACGCCGTGGCGGGCGTCGTGAACCTGAAGCTGCGCAAGCACGTGAACGGCCTGGAGCTCAACGCCCAATACGGCGTGACCGGCCGCGGCGATGGGGAGACCAGGGACATCGGCGTGCTGCTGGGTGGCGACTTCGCCGATGAAAAGGGATCGGCCTTTCTCGCCCTCAGCTACGCGGACCGCGACCGCGCGCTCTTCAACGACCGTTCCTTCCTGCGATTCCAGAGCCTGGTGCCGGCGCTCACCACCTCCACCATCGGCGTGGTGGCGAACAACCTCCCCTCCCAGGCGGCGGTGAATGCCGTCTTCGGCCGCTACGGCGTGCCGGCGGGCCGCGTCGGCCGCAACAGCCAGTTCCTGGTCAACACCGATGGCAGCCTGTTCGTGAGCGCCGGGCCCACGAACTATCGGGGTCCCCTCGATCCGCCGCTGACCGTCAGCAACGGGACCCTGTTCACCTCGGTCTCCGAAGTGTCGTCGGTGCAGACGCCGCTCACCCGCTACAACCTCGTGGGCCGCGTCTCCTACGAGCTGACCCCGGACGTCGAGGTCTTCGTCGAAGGCCTCTTCACCGACTACAAGACCAACACCGGGGGCCTTTGGGCCAACAGCGGCTCGACGTCGGGCAAGCCGCTGTTCGTGCCGGTGACCAACCCCTTCATTTCGCCCGACCTGGCGCAGATCCTGGCCTCGCGACCCAACCCGACGGCGCCCTTCACCATCAGCGCCTTCATCGATGACAATGTCCCCCGGCGTGAGGTCGACGACTACAACGTCTACCAGCTTACCGTCGGCGCCTCGGGCAAGCTGCCGGCCATCAAGGCCTCCTGGAACGCCTACGCCAACGCCGGCAAGACCGACTACCTCGCGACCCAGTACGGCTATCCCAGCTCGTCGGCGATCAACACCCTGCTGGCCGCGCCGGACGGCGGCCGCAGCGTGTGTCCGGGCGGCTTCAACCCGTTCGGGTTCGCGCCCATCGACCAGAAGTGCATCGACTTCATCGCCCGGGTGGCGAAGAACCGTACGACCCTCACCCAGCGCAATGTGGAGGTGAACCTGACGGGCAGCCTCTTCGAGCTCCCCGCAGGCGACCTCCAGTACGCCATCGGGGCTGACTATCGGAGCAACCGCTACAGCTTCTCCCCCGACGCCCTGATCGTCGCGGGCGACCTGGCGAATTACCTGCCGGTCAACGGATCGAAAGGGTTCGCCGAAGTTTATGAGGTCTACGGCGAGCTACTGGTCCCCCTGCTCAAGGACGCGCCCCTGGCCAGGGAGCTGAACCTCAACCTCGGCTATCGCTATTCGGACTACAACACCGTCGGGGGTGTGAGCACCTATCGGATCGAGGGCGATTGGCAGCCCATCCAGGGCCTGCGGGTGCGCGGCGGCTACTCGCGCGCGATCCGCGCCCCGAGCGTGGGCGAGCTGTTCGCGGCGGCGGCCCAGGGACAGACCGCCCTCGGGGCGCCGGGCGTCATCGGCTCAGGCGATCCCTGCGATGTCCGTGGGGCCTATCGATCCGGCCCCAACGCCGCCCAGGTGCGGGCGCTCTGCCTGGCCCAGGGAATCCCCGCCAACCTGATCGACAGCTTCAACAACACCAATCCCCGGACGCCGTTCTCGTCCCAAGGCAATCCGGACCTGGAGCCCGAAACCGCCGACACCTATTCGCTGGGCGTGGTGGTCCGGCCGGGGTTCGACAATCCGCTGTTCTCGCGGGTGTCCGTCTCGGTGGACTACTACAGCATCAAGCTGGACGACGCGATCGGCCTCATCACCAATCCCGTCGCCGCCGCCCAGTGCTTCAACCCCGCGGTGAACACCGGCTTCTCGAACAGCGACTACTACTGTCAGCTCCTGCAGCGCGATCCCACGAACGGCCAGCTCATCCAGATCCTCAACCCCCAGCTCAACCTCGCCAGCTATGAGACGAGCGGGGTGGATTTCCAGGTGGACTGGTCGGTGCGGCTGGAGGATCTCGGCGCCGATCCCAAGTGGGGAACCCTCTCGCTCGGCGTGGTGGCCAGCTACCTGGCGACCTACAAGATCCAGAACCTCGCAGGCGCCCCGGTCAACGACTACGCCGGCACGATCGGCAACGTTCAGATCGACCCGTTCGCCGCCGCGCATCCCACCTGGAAAGCCACCACGACCCTGGGCTGGGAGGTCTGGGACGTGAAGGCGAACCTGCGCTGGCGCTACCTCGACGGCATGGAGAACGCCAACAACGTGGGCACCACCGGGACGGCGAAGGGGGTGGGCGAGATCAGCTACTTCGACTTCGACGCCCTCTGGAAGGTCAACGCGGACCTCGATCTGCGCGTGGGCGTGGTCAACCTCGCCGACAAGAAGCCGCCCACGCTCAACCTGTCCTATATCGGCCTCCTGGCCACGGATCCGTTCACCTACGATCTGGTGGGCCGCCGCGTCTTCGTCGGGTTGAAAGCGCGGTTCTGAGGCCCACGCTCGGTTCGCGCCGCGTCCTAGGTCGGGGACGCGGCGGCCGATGTCCGGGTGACCTGCGTCCAGAATGCTTCGGCGGCGACGCTCTGTCGGGCGCGCGGGCGGTAGAGTCGGATCTGCATGGGGATATCCCAGGCGTCGGTGTCGGCGCTCCGCACGAGCTCGCCGGCGCCGAGCTCGCGTTGAATGAGGCTCGCGGGCAGCCACGCCACGCCTCGGCCACGGCGGGCCATGGTCAGCAGGACCATGGCCAGGTGCGCCGTGAACACCGACGACAGCCACGCCGGCGGCGCATCGCGGGTCCGCGTCGAGGCGATGATCCGGCCCATGCCCGACACCGAGCTGAAGGCGAGGTGCGCGACGGGCGAGGTCGCCGAACCGGGAAGGGCGTGCATCGGCTCGACAGCCCCCGGCGCGGTCGGCGCGCTGACCGGGATCAGGAGGTCCTCGCCCACGTCGACGCAGCGGAAATAGGTCGAGTCGAGGGACGTCTGGGCGGCCGGATGATGATGGCACAACATGAATTGCGCCTGGCCTTGCGTCATGAGGCGCTCGCAGTCGGCCATGTTGTCGGTGACGAGGCTGATGCTCGATTGTGGCGAGGCCGCCGCAGCCTCGACGCGCTCAAGCCAACCTGGAAAAAAGGTCAGCGACAGGACATTGGTGCAGACGAACCGCAACGAGCTCGCCGACACCTGTGCGACCTCGCGCGCGAGCTCTCGACCCGAGACCACCCGGCGCATGATGTCCTCGGCGATCGGGCGGAATTCGAGGCCCGCCGGCGTCAGTTCCACGCGATGGGTGTCGCGGTTGAAGAGCGGCACGCCCACCCAATCCTCCAGCATCCGGACGCGGCGGCTGAACGCAGGCTGGGACACGTTGCGCCGTTCGGCGGCGCGAGAAAAATGACCGCAGTCGGCGAGCATCAGGAAGTCTTCGAGCCACGCAAATTCCATCCGCCATTCGTCTCCTGCTTGACCCTTCAGCGTCCCTTCGAGGCTCGCCCAAGCTAACATTGGCCACAATCAGCGTCCCGGCGCCGGCGTCGCCCGATGAACTTGCCGCCCGCTCTCGGGGGCTCGGCATGCGCGCCGCAAAGCCTCAACCTCGCCGCTTGGCCCGTCGCGCAACCGTAGCCCCGCATAAAGACATGCCGAACCGACATTGGACCGTATCCCGGGCCGCCGCGATAAGCAGCGCGACGAGGCGCCAGCCTCGGGCAGACCCGGTGATCTTCCTCCCCACCGGCGCACTTGGACGGCGGAGCCTGGCCTGGTCCCTCCGCCGTCCGCCCTTCCGCGCCCGGCTCAGAAGGCGTTCGATGCGACGCCTAGGCCGGCGCGCGTCTCCGACGGGACGCCGAAGGCGAATGCGGTCCTGACGAGACAGGAGAGCGGCCTCGCAGCCGGCGGCGTGCGCCCACCGGCCGGACCCGACACCCGCAATCAGCTCAGCTCGACGTTGAGCAGGCGGACGTATTGCTGACCGGAGTGCATGTCGCGCTCGGTGATCCAGCCCTGTGGCGTCGGTCGGGGGTACGAGACCTTGACCATGGAAAGATCCGGCACGGGCGTGCGCTTCACCCACCTGGCCTCGACGCCATAGAGCGCCGCAAAGCTGTCGGCTCCGAGGCTCGGGCTGTCGTGGTACTTCGCGAAGGACTCCGGCCCATCGAAGAAGAGGTCGACGGTCACCCAGAACGGGCCGGCGGCCTTGGAGCGCACGTAGCGGCACACATCGCTGACCTTAGGCATGTTCAGGCTCCCGGGCGCTGCTGGTGGCGAGATCCACCCATTCGGTGCGGGTGAGTTCGAGCCCGTCATCCGTCTCCACCACATGGTTGAGGTGGAACTTGTAGACCTGACCCCGCTCGGTCTCGGCCGGCGTGAAGGCGAAGCCATAGCTCGGCTGCTTCAGTTCGGGCGACAGCGGGAAGTGGAAGAAGATCGGGTTGACGGTCTTCGACATCCGCGTGGCCAGCTCCTGCGTGGCCGCCGTGATCACCAGGAGCGCGCCGACCTCGTGAGGGACGGCCGCATCGGCGGGCATCTTGCGGCCGGAGACCGCGTTCCAGCCGTAGAGCCGCACCGAAACGTCGTACTCGCCGGCCTCCGCGCCGAAGGTGCGGTCGATCCGCTGGCGAAGCTCGGCGACCAGGCGATCATGGAACAGGTCCAGGTTCGACAACACCTGCGGATCTTCGATGCCGACGAGGCTGATGGTCTGGTAGGGACCGCTTCCCGCGCCTTCCAGCTTCATGGTGTAAGGGTGCGGCTCCCAGACCGAGCCGGTGACCCGGACGCGCCGCTCATCCAGCGCGGTGTAGACGGCGCGGGTCACGTCAAGCACGCCGCCCGGCTCGATGAGCCGGTAAGGATCGCTGTTCTCATAGAGCATGTGCGCCGAGACGCTGTTGACGGAACAGCGGTTCGCCGGGCTGAGCGGCACGACCTCGAAGGCGTCCTCGAACACCTCGATGAGGACCCCGCCCTCGCCGCGCACGTCGGTGCACACCCCGCCACATTCGGCCGTCTTGGCCGCATGCCACGCGGGGCCCAGGCCCGCGCCCATCATGATCGGCACAGCGGCCAAGACCGCGGTGTCCGTCGTGCGCCCGCCGAGCACGATGTCGGCGCCCGCCTTCAAGGCTTCGATGTAGGGTTCGGCGCCCAGGAGAGCGACGATATGGTCGCAGGCGTCCAAGGCGGCGTCGTCCAGCGGCCCGGAGGGGGGCAGCGGCCGGATCTTTCCGGCACCGTTCTTCGCCTTGATGAGCGCGCGCGGCTGCTCGGAGCAGATGACCGCGATCCTCGGCGTCAGGCCGTTCTCCCGCGCCACCTCCAGGGCGATGTCGCGGGTCCAATAAAGGGCGTCGTCGGCGCCCGACGTGCCGCAGGAGCCGATCAGCAGCGGGATTCCGGCCTTCTCGCGGGCGAGCATGAGGACCTCGAGATCGCGCTTGATCGCTTCGCGCGCCCACTTGGAGACGGCGCGCGCCAGATACGACGGGCCGCTGTCGGTAGAGCCGGCATCGCAAGCGATCGCATCGGCGCCCATCGCCAGGCCCGCCGCCAAGTGTTCCGGCTTGATGCCTGCGCCCATCGCGCCTGTGGGCACGATGACGCGCGCACCCCTACGAGGCTGCGTCCGGTCCATTTTTCACTCCCCTATGGTCGTTCGCCGTTGCTGGGCGCATTCGCGGACGCTGGAATCGAGATTGACGACAGGCGTCTTTGATTTGCGCGTGACGCTGCCTCAGCCCGCCTGTGTTGTTCTCAGAGCCTCGGCCAAGACGCGGTCCTTGTGGCGCTAACAGCCCGGCTCGGGCGCTGCCAGGACCGTTTGCGCATCAAACCATGCGTCGACAGCTAGGCTGGCTCCCCGCCGTCGAGAGCCGACGCAGGTCCCCCCGAAGCCGGGGCGCGGGGCGTGAGAGGGCGGCCCCGCGCATGATCTTATGCAGAACCGGTCTTAGTCGCCGGCGCCGCCCTGAGCTACCGCAGGGGGTGGAGTTTGGAGGCGGGTATGAGTGCAGGTTCGTGGCGGGTCGTCGTCACACAACGCTTCTTCGACGAGGCGTCCAGGGCGCTGCTGCAAGCCGCCGGGTGTGAAGTCATCATAGCCGATCTCCCGCCGGGGCAGGCGGACGGCGGACTATCCCACGAAGCCTTGCTGGCGCTCCTGGAGGACGCCGACGGATGGATCGTCGGCCACGCGCGCGTCACGCGCGAGCTGCTCAGCGCCTTGCCCCGGCTGGCGATCGTTTCGCGCCGCGGCGTGGGCTTCGAGCGGGTGGATCTGCAAGCCGCGCAGGACCTGGGTCGTGTCGTCACCATCGCCGCGGGCGGCAACGACGCCTCCGTTGCGGACCAGGCGATCGGCATGATGGTCAGCGTCGGGCGGCGCTTCCGGGAGGCGCAGGCCCAGATGATCGGCGGCGACTGGTCGATCCTGATGGGATCGGACCTCTACCAGAAGACGGTCGGGGTGGTGGGGCTAGGCCGGATCGGGCGCAGCGTCGTGAAGCGACTGAGCGGGTTTGAGGCGAAGGTGCTCGTCGCCACGCCCCGACCCGATCCGGCCTACGCCGCGGAGACCGGGGTGACCTTCGTGGATGTCCCAACCCTCCTGAGCGCCAGCGACTACGTCACCCTGCACGCGCCGCTCACGCCGGCCACGCATCACCTGATCAACGCCGAGAGCCTGGCCACGATGCGACCGGGCGCCATTGTCATCAACACCGCGCGTGGCGGCCTGGTGTCGGATGTCGACCTCCTGGCGGCGCTGCTCGCCGGGCGGCTCGGGGGCGCCGGCCTCGACGTCTTCGAAAGCGAGAGCGACCCTGGCCTGCGCGCCGTCACCGACGCGCTGATCGCGCTGCCCAACGTGGTAGCCGCGCCGCACGCGGGCGCCTCCACGCGCGAGGGGCTCGATCGCACCAACATGATCGCCGCGCGCTGCGTGGTCGATGTCCTGGGGGGACGAACGCCGCCAGCCCAGTGCGTGGTGGCGGACGGCCGGTCGGGACGACAGGCGGCGTAATGGGCGCGCCGCGCACCCTCTACGACAAGCTTGTCGACAGCCACACCGTTGCCGATCTGGATCCCTCAGGCGAGACGGTGCTGCTCTACGTCGACCGCAGCATCCTCAACGAGTACACAAGCCCGCAGGCGTTCACCGGCCTGCGCGAGGCCGGCCGCCGGGTTTGGCGGCCCGAGGCCCTGCTCGGGGTCGTCGACCACGTGAACTCGACCGCGCCCCGCCGCACGCCGCGCATGCCCGACGCCGGCGGCGCCGAGCAGGTCGCCTATTTCGGCCGCAACTGCCGCGAGTTCGGCATCGAGCTGTTCGACATCCTGCATCCGATGCAGGGCATCGAGCACGTGGTGGCGCCGGAGCTCGGCCTGGTCCTGCCGGGCATGGTCGTGGCGGCCGGCGACAGCCACACCACCACCTACGGCGCTTTCGGGGCGCTCGGGTTCGGGATCGGAACCTCCGACATCGAGCACATGCTGGCCACGTCGACCGTCGTCTATCGTCGGCTGCGGCCGATGCGGGTGGAGGTGGCGGGAAGCCTGCCTGTGGGGGTCACCGCCAAGGACGTCGTCATGGCGCTGATCGCTCGCATCGGCGCTGACGGCGCGAGCGGCTTCGTCCTCGAGTATGCGGGCGAGGCGATCTCCGCCCTCAGCGTCGAAGGCCGGATGACCATCTGCAACATGTCGGTGGAATGCGGCGCCCGCGGCGCCCTCATCGCGCCCGATCGAACGGTGTTCGACTATCTCGCCCATAAGGCGCGCGCGCCGAAGGGCGATCTGTGGCGCCGCGCCGTGCTGTCCTGGCAGGCGCTTGGCTCCGATCCCGAGGCTGTGTTCGACCGCGAGGTCCGGCTGGATGGCGACGCCATCGAACCCATGGTCACCTGGGGCACGAGCCCGGATCAGGCCGCGGCGGTCACCGGCGTCGTGCCCGATCCGCAGCGTGAAGCGACGCCCGGGCGTCGGCGCGATGCGCTCCGCGCGCTCGACTACATGGGGCTCACGCCGGGAACGCCGCTGCAGGACATCCGCATCGATCGCGCCTTCATCGGGTCTTGCACCAACGCACGGATCGAAGACTTGCGCGACGCCGCCCATGTCCTGCGTGGCCGGCGCGTGGCCGAGGGCGTACGCGCGATGGTCGTGCCTGGCTCGAGCGCCGTGCGTCGGCAAGCCGAGGCCGAAGGGCTCGACCGGGTGTTCGCCGACGCCGGGTTCGAGTGGCGGCAGTCCGGCTGTTCCATGTGCCTGGCGATGAACGACGATGTGCTCGCGCCCGGCGAGCGATGCGCCTCCAGCACCAATCGCAACTTCGAAGGCCGGCAGGGCGCGGGCGGGCGAACCCATCTCATGAGCCCGGCGATGGTGGCGGCCGCGGCGGTCTGCGGCCACCTCGCGGACGTCCGGCGGCTCGGAGCCTAGTATGGAACCCTTCCGCACCGTGACCGGGGTCGCCGCGCCGCTCCCGGCGGCGAACGTCGACACCGACGTCATCATGCCCAAGCAGTTCCTCAAGGGGATCGATCGTCGCGGTCTGGACCGCGGCGTGTTCTTCGACCTGCGCTTCGACGAGCATGGCGCCAGCCGCCCGGAGTTCATTCTCAACCAGGCGCCGTGGGCGGGCGCGGCCTTCCTGGTGGTCGGCCCCAACTTCGGATGCGGCTCGAGCCGGGAGCATGCGGTGTGGGGGCTCGCCCAGTTGGGCGTGCGCGCGCTGATCGGCACGAGCTTCGCCGGCATCTTCTTCGACAACTGCGCGCGCAACGGCCTGCTGGCGATCACCCTGTCGCCGGAGGCTCACGCCCCTATCCTGGCGCTGATTGCGGATCCGCGGCGCAATACGCTTACCATCGACCTCGAGGCGCAGACCATTCGGGACGCGGACGGGGGCGTCACGGCCTTCTCGGTGGAACCCACGCGCCGCCAGGCGCTGCTGGAAGGTCTCGATCCGGTGGGCTTGGCGCTTGCGCGCGCCGATGAGATTCGCGCCTTCGAGAGCCGTCATTTCGGCGGCGCGCCTTGGCTGGCGGCGGGCGTCTCGCCGCTCTCCACCCAGACGTGAGGCGCGGCATGGACGGGACCGTCAAGGCGGTCGCCGTCGGGGACTTTCACCTCGCCTGAGCGGGGGGCGGCAGCTCGAAGGCGTGGCGCAGCGCAGCCGCTTCGTCCTGGAGGATGCGGCGCACCACGGGCGCGACCTCGTTCCACCGCACGAACCCGTGCGGGATGGCCGGCAGGACGTTCAGGCTGCAGTCGACGCCGGACGTTGAAAGCCTCTCGGCAAGCGTCCTGTTTTCGTCCAGCAGCGGGTCCAGCTCGCCGACCGTCACCCGCGTCGGCGGCAGACCCCGAAGGTCGGCGTGCAGCGGTTGCACGCGCCAGTCGCCCTCGTCGTTAGCGAGGTAGCTGCTCCAGTACAGGCGCATGGACTCGACGGAAAGGCCGTGGCCGGCGAGCCCGCTGAGCCTTCGCCAGGACGGGCTCGAGAGATCCTTCGAATAGACTCCGTAGAGAAGGAGCAGGCGGTCCACCCCATGCACGCGGAGATCGCGGAGCGCTATGGCCGCGCCGAGGGCCAGGTTGGCGCCGGCGGAGTCCCCGGCGAGTGCGAAGCCGCAGACGGACCGGCCCGCCACCTCGCGATCGGTGATCACCTGGCGCGCGACCACCACGACCTCGTCGAAGGCGGTGGGAAACCTGTGCTCGGGCGCGAGGGCATAGCCGATCGAGAGCGCCGCCATGCCGCTCTCGCGCACGAACTGGCGGAGCGGCGCGTCCCAGCCGGCGAGGATCCCGTGCCGGAACCCGCCGCCGTGACAGTAGATCATCAGCGGCGGTCGCTCGGCGCGCTCGGGCCAGTAGAGCTTGCACGGAACCGCCCGCCCATTCACCGGAAAGCAGAGCTCAGTCTCGTCGGCGAGGGGCTTGCTGCCGCGGGCCGTGACGGCGTTCAGCCGGTTGATGTACTCGCGCACCGCGTGGACGTCGCCGCCGACCGGCGGGGAGAGGCCCATCGCGCGCAGGCGTGCGGCCGCCGCGGCCAGATCGGGATGGATCGCCCGCTCGCGGTCGCTGTCCGGCGCGTCGCGCGGTGGATCGGAATGCACGCGTCAACTCCAGGATCATCCCGAGGCGCCGGCGGCGGGCGGCCGCCGGCGCCTGGGGGACGTCGTAAAAGGCCTAGAAATTCCAGCGAAGCGTGGCGCCGTAGGTGCGGGGCGCGCTGTAGGCCACGAAGTGCGTGGAGTTGAAGAGCACCTGGAACGTACGGCTGCGCTCGTCGGTCAGGTTCTTGCCCCAGATGGAGAAGGTCCACGATCCGTCGGGGCTGGTGTAGCCGGCGTTCGCGTCCACGAACTCGGAGGCCTCGCGGATCTCCGGCGCCAGATTGCTGTTGTCGTCGTAGATCAGGCTTTCATAGCGATACTCCGCGGCCGCGCGGAACTCGCCGCCGTTCGCCAGCATGAGGGTGTAGCTGGGCGAAAGGGTCAGCTTGTGTTTGGGCGAGCGGCTGAGGCGATTTCCGGCCAGGTTCACCGGGTTGCCGGCGTCGTCGACCGTCTCGAAGTCGTCGAACGTCGCGTCCGTGTAGGCGTAGTTCGCCCCGAGGTCGAAGCCCGCCCCGATCCGCCAGAGAAGCGAAGTCTCATAGCCCTTGATGGTGGCGGCGCCGGCGTTGTTGGTCAGCTTGGCCAACCCCACCGTCTGGCCGGTCTGGAGGTCGGTGTAGTCGATCAGATAGATCGAGTTGTTCCAGGTGACCGTGCGGTCGAAGAACTGCTGCTTCAGACCCAGCTCGTACTGGGTGGCGTACTCGGGGGCGAATGGCGTCACGGCGGCTTCGCGCGAGCTGGGCGCGTCCTGGAAGCCGCCGCTCTTGAAGCCGCGCGAGATCATCGCGTAGGCCATGTGATCGGGCGCGATGCGATAGTTGGCGCCCAAACGCCAGGTCACCGCGTCGAAGCTCGCGCTCGCCGTGGCGTCCAGCGGGAAGACGGTCTGGAACTGCTGCGGGCCGAGATGGACGATGTGATAGTCCTTCTCGTCCTTCGTGTAGCGCACGCCCGCGACGACGTTCAGCCGATCGGTGAGCGGATAGGTGATGTCGCCGTAGACCGCATAGCTCTGCAGCTTCGCATCCTGCGCCACGCGCTCGCGGCCCGCGAAGTTGAGGGTGTTGTTGACGACTGTCCGGTCCGTCCGGGCGCGGTAGCTGTAGACGCCGACGACCCAGGACGCCTTGCTGTCGAGCGGTGACAGCAGGCGCACTTCGTGGCTGGTCAGCTCGCTGTGCTCGATGTCGCCGCCCTCGATGCCGCGCGTGCCGTTCGAGCCGTCGAAATCATAGTAGGACTCATAGTCCACCTCCCGGTGGGAGCCCAGGTAGCTCAGGGTGGCGAAGGGCAGAGACCAGGACACCTCCGCGCGCAGGCCGTGGGTGTCGCGGTCCTGACGCCCATCGATGGTGGCCAGGCTCCGGTCGGGATCGAGCGACAGAGGATAGCGGTCCGGCCGCGTCGTGAAGATCACGTGGTTCGCGGGGCCGGTTCCCCGGTCGGTCGTGGTGTCCGCCGTCAGATGGATTCTGAGCGTATCGGTCGGCTCGAACAGCAGTTGCGCGCGGGCGCTGCGGGTGTCGCCCGACTCGAGATCGCCTCCGGTGACCGTGCTCCTGACGTAGCCGTCGTGCTTGCGGATGCTGCCGCTGAGCCGGAAGGCCGCAAGGCCGCCGGCGAATGGCGCATTGATCATTCCGGCGATCTCGCGCCGGTCATAGTTGCCGAGCGTGCCTTCGAGCGCGCCGGCGAAGCCGGACAGGTCCGGCGCGCGTGTGATGACGTTGATGGCGCCGCCGACCACGTTGCGGCCATACAGCGTGCCCTGCGGACCCTTCAGCACCTCGATCCGCTCGATGTCGAAGACGTCGAATGCGATCGCCGAGGGGCGGCCGAGGTAGATTTCGTCCAGGAACACCGCCGCGCTCGGATCGCCCGCGGAGCCGCGGTCCGAGGAACCGATGCCCCGTATGAACAGGCGGGGTTCGCTGGCCGGGAAGGCGTCGAAGCTGAGGCCGGGCGTCCGCGTGATGACGTCCTGCACGCCGACGATGTGGGAGTCCTCGATCTGCTCGGCCCCGAACGCGGTGACAGTCACCGGCACGTCCTGCAGCCTTTCGCTGCGCCGCTGGGCGGTGACGACGATCTCCTCGAGTGTCGCCTGCGGCGAGGCCGGTCGGTCCTGCGCGTGAGCCGGCAGGCCAAGGAGCGCGCCCAGGGCGACGCCCGCGCACAGCAGCACGCGACGCTTGTCGATGTTCATGATTGTCCATCCCCAATTCTTCGTTCTTCTTGCGCGTTCTGAGGGCGCTTAAGAATCTTCGGCAAAAGAACTAATGACGATACTGTATGGCGTCGGATCTATTCGTGTGATGCAAAGTGCGAATAGAACGATGCGCGAGCCGGCGGCGCGTGAAATCGAGGTGGGCGAGGACCCCAGCGCCATGCGTCCGCCAGGCGATGGCGGCTCTTCGAGGCTGACCCGGCGGCTCCGGCCCGCCAGTTCATGAGGATGTCGATGCGGTCCGTGGCGTCGATCAGCCGGCCACGGTGATCGCCCCCGTCAGGATGGCCGCCGCCAGGGCGAACAGGCTCACCAGGATCGCCCAGGGCAGGGCGAAACGCTGCATGTCCCCCACATCGGCCCGGATCAGGCTCGCCACCAGATAGATGGGGGCGATGAAGGGGCTCAGCCCATGGAGCGGCATGCCCATCAGCGAGGCCCGCGCGATCACTTCCGGCGGCACGCCGTAGGCGGCTCCCGCGGCGCCCAGGACCGGCACGACGCCGAAGTAGAAGGCGTCGTTCGACATGAACATCAGGAGCGGCAGGCTGAGCAGGCCCGTGATCGGACCCATGTAGGGCCCAAGCTGCGGCGGGATCGTCGACACCAGGCTGCCGGCCATGGCGTCGATCATGCCGGAGCCGGCCAGGATGCCGGTGAAGGCGCCGGCGCCGAAGATCAGGGAGACCATCATCAGCACGGTCTCGCCGTGAACCGCGAGGCGCTCCTTCTGCTCCGACAGCTTCGGGAAGTTGAGGGTCAGGGCGATGGCGAACGCGCCCATGACGAGCGCGGGCAGGGGAGCGACCTGGGTCACCATCCCCGCGATGAGGGCCGCCGTCAGGGCGAGGTTGAGCCACAGGTTGCGGGTTTCCTTCGGCGAGGCCGGCGTCGTGGGCTCGAGGTCCTGGACGGGGCCGGCCGCCGCCATCCCCGCCAGCCGGCGGCGCTCCCGTCGCCCAAGCCCGTAGGCGAGCGCCAGGACGACCAGCAGCGACAGTCCGAGGGCCGGCAGCAGCGGCCCCACCACATCCATCAACGGGACGCGGAGCGCGACGGAGGCCCGGGCGGCGGGCCCGCCCCAGGGAAGCCAGTTTATCAGCGTGTTCGACAGGCCGAGCAGGGTGGCCAGGATCAGCGGATTGAGCCCCAGGCGCCGGTAGACGGGGTACATGGCCGAGATGGTCACCAGGGCGCTGGTCGCCCCGTCGCCGTCCAGGGACACGAGCATCGCGAGCACCGCCGTGCCGACGACGATCCGCACCGGGTCGTCGCCGGCGATCTGGAGGATCTTGCGCACGAGCGGCTCGAAGAGCCCCGCCTCGATCATCACCGCGAAGTAGAGGAGCGCGAAGACCAGCATCAGTGCGGTCGGGGCGACCTCTGAGACTCCGCTGATCATCATCTTGCCCAGGTCCGGTCCGAACCCGCCGAGCATCCCGAAGCCGATCGGGACCAGGATCAGGGCCGCGGCCGCGGACAGCCGCTTCGTCAGGACGAGGGCGAGGAAGGTCGCCAAGGTGGCGAAGCCCAGCAGGGACAGGTTCAACAGCGGGCTCCTCGACGGCGGATCTCCGGAGTCAGTGTGGGATCGCGAGCTTGCCGTCAACATTGACGTCGTGCATCAATATATAGAAGCGCAGGAGTGAGGACGTGTACCTGACGGCCAATGAGGCGGCGCGGGAGCTGGGCGTGAGCGTCACCACGCTCTACGCCTATGTGAGCCGCAAGCAGATCCGAACCCAGAAGGCCCCGGGGTCGCGCACCCGGCTCTACTGGCGCGAGGACATCGAGCGGCTGAAGGGCGCAGCCGGACCGACGGGCGCGGATATTCTGGTTCCGCGGTCCACCCTCACGCTCATGACCGACGAGGGGCCCTTCTACCGTGGGCGCAGCGCCGTGGCCCTGGCCGAGACGGAGTCGCTGGAGTCGGTGTGCGCGTTGCTCTGGGGCGCGCCGCATGACGCCACGTTCGAGGCCGTCAACCTCCGGACCAGCGCGGCCTACCAGCGTGTGGCCGCAGCCGTCGGAGAGGCGCCGGTGCATGACCGGGCCGTGACCCTGATCCCGCTCCTCGAACAGAGCAACCCGCGCGCCTTCGACCTGACCCAGAGCGGCTTCGCCCGCAACGGCGCTGAATTGATGCGCTGGTTCGGTCACTTGATCGCAGGCTTCGACCCGTCCGACGATCGGCCCCTGCACGAATCCGTGGCGGCGGGTCTCGGCGCGCCGCCGCCCTACAGCGACATCCTGCGGCGGCTCTTCGTGCTCGCGGCGGACCACGAACTGGATCCCAGCACCTATGCCGTGCGAGCCCTGGCGAACACCGGCGTCACGGCTTACCAGGCCGTGCTCGCGGGCCTGGCCTCGACCTTCGGTCGCCGCGCGACGTTCGGACGCGCCCAGAGCCTCGAGCGTCTTCTGGACGACATCCTCGAGTCCGCCGACCCCGAGGCGGCCGTCCTGCGTCCGCTGCGCGAGGGCGCGCCGCTGCCGGGTTTCGGCTCGGCACAGTATCCGGCGGGCGATCCGCGGGCCAAGGCGCTCGTCGCGGCGCTCGAGGACGCGGTCGGCGACGACCCGCAGTTCCGGCGGTTCATGGCGGCGGTGCGCGCCGCGCGCGACGCCACCGAGCTCGAGCCGTCCCTCGCCATTCCCCTGAGCTTCGTCGCCTACAAGGTGGGGCTGAAGTCCCAGGGCGGCGTGATCTGGCAATTGCCGCGCATGGCCGGCTGGGTCGCCCACGCCATGGAGCAGTACCTCACCGGCGAGCCGGTTCGACCGCGGACGACCTACGTGGGTCCGCTGCCGTAGTCGGACGCATTATATGTACAAATCTCGTCAATATTGACTGATGATGCGTCGGAGCCGATACGCCCTCCAACACAAGGAGGCGACATGACAGCGACCCAGACCGACAGCGTCACCGTACTCGTGCCGGTAGGCTCCCTGGGCGCTGGCGTGCGCGAGAGCGAGGTGATCCACGGCCTGGAGGCCGGGGCCCAGGTGATCGCATCGGACGCCGGCTCCACCGACAGCGGCGCCGCCTACCTCGCCCTCGGGATGTCCAAGAACAATCGCGGCGCGGTGAAGCGGGACCTGGAGATCCTCATGCGCGCGCAGGCCAGGTACGGTGTCCCGATCCTGATCGGCTCCAGCGGGCAGGCGGGTGGCGACCTGAACGTGGACTGGACCCGCGACATCGTGGTCGAGATCGCGCGCGAACATGGCCTCACGCCGAAGATCGCCCTGCTCTACAGCGAGCAGGACAAGGCCACGGTGAAAGCCAGGAACGCATCGGGCGCGATCACGCCGCTTGCGCCGCTCGGCCCCCTGGACGAGGCCGCCATCGACGCCTGCGACCATATCGTCGCCGTCATGGGCCCTGAGCCATTCATCGCCGCCCTCGAGGCCGGCGCGGACATCGTGCTTGGCGGAAGGACCACGGACACGGCCGTCCTGGCCGCCTATCCGCTCTGGAAGGGGATGGGCGTGGGGCCTTCGTGGCACGCCGGCAAGGTTACGGAGTGCGGCGGGCAATGCGCCGAGAAGCGCCTCGGGTCAGGCGTCCTGTTTCGGGTCGGGGCCGAGCATTTCGACGTCGCCCCGCTGGAACCGGCGAACCTTTGCACGCCGCACAGCGTGTCGCGGCACATGCTCTACGAGAACAGCGATCCGTTCCGGCTGGTCGAGCCGGGCGGCGTCCTCGACGTCACCGAGGCGCGCTATGAACAGCTCGACCCGCGCTGGGTGCGGGTGACCGGGTCGCGTTGGGAGCCGCAGCCCTACACCATGAAGCTCGAGGGCGCCGCCGTCGGGCCCTGCCAGACCATCATGCTGATCGGCATCCGCGACCCCGAGGTCCTGCGGCAGCTCGATGTCTTCCACGACCGGATGCTCGCCGCCCTGACCGAACGGGCGCGGCGCAACATCGACGCCGACCCGGACAGCTGGTCGATCTCCCTGCGTCTCTACGGCTGGAACGCGCTCGACGGCCAGCCGCCGCCGCCTGGGACGCCCCCGCCGCGGGAGGTGGGGATCCTGTGCGTGATCACGGCCCCGACCCAGAAGCTGGCCACCGACATCGCCAAGGCCTGCAACCCCTACTTCTTCCACTTTCCGATCAATCCCGAGAAGGAGCTGCCGAGCTACGCCTTCGCCTTCTCGCCCGCCGACATCGAGCGCGGGCCCGTCTACGAGTTCAAGCTCAACCACGTGGTGGCGGTCGAAAGCCCCACCGAGCTGGTGCGGACGGTGTTCGTCGACCTGGCCCGGCCGGAGGCTGCGTGATGCCGAAACTGAGCGAGGTCTGCCGGGACATCCGGTCCAAGAACGCCGGGCCGTTCTGGGTGACGGTCGACATCTTTTTCGACGGCCCCGAAAGCTTCGGCCGCTATGTGGATCACCCCGCGCTCGGCGTGGAGGCGATGGCCGCGGCGTTCGGCGTCGATCCGGCCCTGGTGAAGCGCTTCCCGGTGGAGAGCCTCGAGATGATCAAGATCTCGTACCCCCGCACGTCGCCCCAGGGCGGCGTGGTCGAGCGCGACCTGCACGCCGGACAGCAGTATGTCCGATTGCTGGACGTGGAGCTCGGCTAGCGCCGCGCGGGAGGGCGCGCATCGCCTCGCGTGCGGGCGCACTGGACCTCCCGCCTTGGCTCACTCGGCGGCGCCGACACCGCGCCGCGCCGCCGTTCATTCCCGGACGCCGGCTCAGTCCTTGTTGAAGGGGGCCTTCGGATCGAGCGTCCCCGGCGCCCCGGGCGGCGAGAGGTCCTGGCATGCGGGCCCGGGGCTCTCGCCCCGCAGCCGCGCCCGCGCGAAGGCGAGGGCGTCCTCGAACGACCCGTGCAGAGCCCCGTCGTGGCCCAGTCCCTCGTACCGCCGCCAGATAACCTGATCGCCCGCGGCGCAGAGCGCCGCCGCCGCCGCATACTGCCTCATCGGCGGGATCGTCGCGTCGGAGAGGCCTGTGCCGATCATCAGCGGAACGCCGACGGCCTGTGACGGCATGTCGGTGACCGGAAGGCGGAGCGCCGCCAGTTCGTCCAGCGAGATCGAGAAGGCGTCGCTCAGGCCCCCGATCCCGAGTTCGCGGGAAAGGGCCCCGATCTCCGCCGTGCAGCCCTGCCTGGCGGCGGCGAGGAGTTGGGCGCCGCGAGGGCTCAGGATCGCCTCGACCGGCGGCCCGTCATCCCGCAGGCCGCCGGCGACGACGCTCAGGAACATGTTGGCGGAGTTCCGGGGCGGGAGCGGGACGGGACCATCGGGGAAGGTGCTGTTGACGCCCGTGGCGACGGCGCCGAGCACGTTCAGTTCGGGCGCATAGGTCCGGGACAGCCGTGCGGCGCCCAATGCGGCGCCCGCGCCCTGCGACTGGCCGACGATCAGCACGTGGTTGGACAGGAGGCCCGCCTTCTCGGCGAAGGCCGCGCGGGCCGCGTCGAGGACGGAGCGGCCTTCCGACGGCCAGTGGAGATAGGGATGCGGCCCAGGGCCGCCCAGGCCCTGGTAGTCGGTCGCGACGACCGCGAACCCGGCCTTGAGCCAGCGGTTCATATAGGCGGCGTCCCTCGCCCTGAAGCCGGTCCACGAGGGGGCGCACACATCGGCGACGCCAAGGGTGCCGTGCGCCCAGGCGACCAGCGGCCAGCCGCCCTGGGGAGGCTTGCCGGCCGGAAGGAAGAGGACGCCGCTGACCGGGATCGGTCCCGAACCCCAGCGCGCATCGGTCGAGGCATAGAGCAGTCGCAACGCTTCGCCGGCCGCCGTCATTTCCGGCTGCTCGGGCATCGGCGCGCGGCGCAGCACCTGGCCGGCCTGGCCGGGCAACGGCCCGTCCCAGCGGTAGAATGGAGAGATGTCCATGTCGCCTGCCGCGGGACCCGTGGGGAGCTCGCCCGCACGCGCCGAAGTCGGCGGCAGCACGCCGCCGGCGACCAGGGCCAGCAGGGCCGGCGCGGCCGTCAGCGCGGCTAGGATACGGCTGGGGCGCATTGCACATCCTTAAGGCTTGAGCTGGCGGCGGCCTCGGGCGGGCCGCGGCGTGGGCTTACCGGAGACGACTCGCTCGCGCGGGGGCGTGTGAGCGCTCGTCGGAGCGCCTTGTTAGCGGCCCGAAGCCCGGCCGGTGATGCGAATTGCGAATGCCGCTATGCGCCGTGCTGCGCTGGCCGGGATGCCGGACGCCGTTGAAATCGGAGCGGGCTGCGGCTGGCGCGGCCTGTTCGGCGAGCGTCAGACGCCCGCGGGCCGGTCAGAACCCCGCAAGGGGTGCGCACGCCAAGGCGAAGGCGCCCGCCGCCGGCACATAGGCCGGGCGCCACGACATCAGGAGCACGAGAAGCGCCGCGGCCACGGACAGCTGCCCGATCCAGGCGACGAGGCCGAACCCAGGCCCTTCATGGGCCATGGCCACGATCGCGGCGACGATCAGCAGGAGCCAGCCCAGGACACGCGCCGTGCGGGCGTCGGGGAAGGCCGCCGGCGAGAGGCGCGCGCGGCGCCCGGGCATTGCCAGCGCGAGGTAGGCGAACGCCGCAAAGCCGATCACGCCGGGTTCAAGCGACATGGGCGGTCTCGCGGGCGTGGGTCGCCTTCGGGTAAGGCGCCGAGGCGATCTTGCCTGGACGCGAGGCGCGCCAGGCGGCGAGGCCGCACAGGGCGGCGGCGGTCAGCGTCACGACGTCGAAGGCGACGAAGAGCCCGTCGCGGCTCAGAAGGCTGGCGACGAGGCCGCGGTCCGTGGTGGCCGCGTTCACGATCGGGATGGCCGCGAAGGCGGCGGCGGCGATGGCGAAGGTCTCGATCCAGGCGCGGCGCGCAGGCCGCAGCAGCGAAAGCGCGGCCAGGCCGAACCACGCCCAGAACATGGCGGACACCTCCAGGTCTGCGCGCTTCGGCGCATCGACCGGGATCAGGCGGTTCGCCAGCAGGAAGGCCGCCATGCCCGCCGGCAGGCAGGCGATCGTCCCGATGTTGAGCCGCTCGACCAGGCGCAGGCCGAAGAAGGGCGCCGCGCCGGGCCGCGTCCGCTTGACGGTCCAGAGGACGAGGCCGGTCCCCACCATCGCCGTTCCGGTCAGGCCCAGCAGGAAATACGTCCAGCGCAGGACCGGCCCGGCGAAGTGGCCGAGGTGCAGGCCCAGCATGACGCCCATGGTGGCGATCGCCGGTCCGGAGGCGGGCGAGCGGCTGAGTTCCCGGCCCGTCGCTCCGGAGAAGGTGATCGAGTCGGATCGCGCGTTCAGGCGCGCCGATGTCGCGCGCAGGACGGTGACGGTCGCGGCCTCGTCGTTGGGGTTGCGGATCACCACGGTGCGCGGCGGGTCGCCCCAGGCGC
The DNA here is from genome assembly GCF_001557235.1 of Phenylobacterium sp. CCH9-H3. Lineage (GTDB taxonomy): Bacteria > Pseudomonadota > Alphaproteobacteria > Caulobacterales > Caulobacteraceae > Phenylobacterium. Next base: position 43,675 of record NZ_LSJI01000082.1, read on the forward strand.
GCGTCGCGGTCTCGATCATCGGCCCGACCCGCTGGAGGGGCGCGGGGCGGCCCGAGGCCTCGCCCTCGGCGGGGGCGCCGTAGGCCGCGGCCTGGAAGGCGTCGGCCGTCTCGAAGTTCGCCTTCACCGGCCAGGGCATGTACATCGCCACCAGCGTGATCAGGCCGGTGTAGGTGATCATCGCGTGGAACGGCAGGGCCAGCACCGCCGAGGCGTTGTGGGCGTCGAGCCAGCTGCGCTGCCCCTTGCCCCACCGCAGCGTGAAGAAGTCCACGAAGATGCGCTTGTGGGTGACTACGCCCGAAATGATCGCAGCCAGCATGAAGATGGCGCAGACGCCCGCCAGCCAACGGCCCCACGGGTGCGGGATCTGCAGCTGGAAGTGGAAGCGGTAGAAGTGCTCTCCGCCCTTGGTGTCGCGGGCTTCCAGCGGCTGCCCGGTCGCCGGGTCGAGCTTCATCTCCGGCCGGCGTCTGGCGGGTGGGGCGTTCGGGTCGGGATTGGGTCTGGCGCGGGCGAAGACGCGGGTCACCGCCGTGCGTTCGTCGGGCAGGTAGACGAACCATTGCAGGTCGTCCGGCGACGTCGCCTGCAGGTGGTCGATCGCGGCCTGGGCGGCCCGGGCCGGCGGCACGGCGGCGGGGCGCAGTTCGGGCTGCATCCATTGGGTGATCTCGGGGCGGAAGTAGCTGGCCGTGCCCGTCAGGAACATGGCGAAGAGGATCCAGCCCGCCAGCAGCCCCAGCCAGGCGTGGATCCACGCCATGGATTGCCGCAGCCCCTTGGCGGACGGCGGGCCGGGGGCGCGGCCACCGCTCACGGCCGGACGCCCAAGGCGAAGAGGGCGGCGGCGGACCCGAACCCGACGCCCCAGAGACCGGTCGCCACCACCCACAGGCGCCGTTCGTGGAACGCCCAGAGCCCCGCCATCGCGAAGAGCAGGAACGACAGCGTCATGCCCCACGCCGTCGCCTCGACCCGAGAGCCGGGCAGCAGGCGCGCCAGCAGCGTCGCGACGCCGGCCGCCGCCAGGTAGCCCCCGAACAGGGCGGTGAGCGCGCGGGCCGTCATGCGGGCGGCGTCCGGCCAGGCGGATGGCGGCGGTGGTTTCCGGGTCACGAAGGCCTCGCGTCGATCGCTGACTTGCGTCTAACCAGACCGCTCGCTATTCGCAATTAAGAATCACTCGCATTATCAATTCGAGCGTCAGAGGGGCGTCATGAAGACTCGTTCGCAGGCCGGCCGCAGCAGAATCGCCGTGGCCGTGGTCACCGCCGCATTGCAGTCCCTGGCGGGGACGGCGCTGGCGGACGCGGTCGAAGCCGACGGCGCGACGTCGGTGGAAGGGGTCGTGGTCACGGGCCTTAAGGGCCGCCAGGCGGCGGCGGGAACCAAGACCGAGACAGCGCTGATCGAGACCCCGCAGAGCATCACGGTGATCGACGGCGACGAGTTGATCCGCCGCAACGCGCAGTCGATCAACCAGGCCTTGGGCTATGTGGCCGGCGTCGCCGTCAACCAGCGCGGCGGCATGGTCACCCGCTACGACCAGCTCGTGGTGCGCGGGTTCGCGCCCGAGACCTTCCTGGACGGCATGCGGATCATCGCCGGGCCCTACTCACGGCCGCAGATCGACTTCAACCGCATCGACCACATCGATGTGGTGAAGGGACCGGCCTCGGTGCTCTACGGCAGCAGCACGCCCGGCGGACTGGTGAACCTGGTCAGCAAGCTGCCCGAGCCGGAGGCCTTCGGCCGGATCGAGGGCCAGCTGGGCGACTACCGCACGCGGCGCATCACAGGAGACGTCAACGCGCCGCTGGACGATGAGGGCCGCTGGCTGGGCCGCATCGCGGCCGGCTGGCAGAAGGGCGACGGGCTGACCAGCGGCACGTTCAGCGAGCGCTATCACGTCTCGCCGATGCTGACCTTCGCGCCCACGGCCGACACCAGCCTGACGGTCGTGGCGGCCTACCAGCACGCCCCGAGCGGCGGCGGCTACTCCGGCGTCCCGGCCTTCGGCTCGGTGCTGCCGAACCCGTTCGGCGAGCTGCCGCGCGACATCAACACCGGCGACCCCGGCTACGAGCGCTACAACCACAAGGCCAGATCGGTCGCCGCCTTCTTCCGCCACGACTTCAACGAACGGCTGACCTTCCGCTCGAACGCACGTTTCCAGAACAACAAGCTCTCGTACCGCCAGCTCTACGTGGCCGGTTTCCCGACCGTCGGGACCGGGGCGAACCGTAACACCGACTACTCGACCATCCTCCGCGGCGGGGGCGGGGCCGACGAGGACTTCGACACCCTGACGCTGGACCAGCAGCTGAGCGCGCGGTTCGAGACGGGCGCCCTCAAGCACCAGGTGCTGGGCGGCTTCGACTACCAGAAGATCACCGGCGAGAACGTCCAGCAGTTCAACACGGGCGTGACGAACAATCCGGTCACCAGCATCCCCAACCTGCGCCTGTTCGCGCCCACCTACGGCGGCGTCCTGCCGAGCAAGGACCTGACCCTGCTGTCGGCGGCCTACGTCAACACCGACAGTAAGCGCATCCAGAAGGGCCTCTATCTGCAGGATCAGGTGGCGATCGGCCGGCTGCAGCTGATCGCGAGCGGGCGCTACGACTGGTACGACCAGACGACCCTGAACAAGAAGACCGGCGCCGCCGCGGTCCTGGAGCAGGACGCTTTCACGATGCGGCTGGGCGCTCTGTACGAGCTGGCCAAGGGCCTGGCGCCCTATGCGAGCTATTCGGAATCGTTCGAGCCCCAGGCCGGCACGACCTATCTCGGCGAGGCCTTCGTCCCGGTCACCGGCCGCCAGTACGAGGCCGGCGTGAAGTGGCAGCCCGCCGGCACGTCGGCGCTGTTCACCCTCAGCGTCTACGACCTGCGTCGCCGAAAGACGCCGGTGGCCGACCCGCTGGCCGGCACGAACGGCGTCCCGGCCAACTCCATGGTCCAGATCGGCGAGGTCCGCGTCCGCGGCGTGGAGCTGGAGGGGCGCGGCGAGATCCGGCCGGGGCTCAGCGTCGTCGCGGCGGCCAGCTACACCGATGCGATCATCACCCAGGGGGCGCCCGCCGTGCCGGCGACGGCCACCAATACCGGCACGCCTGCCACCACCGGAACCCGCCAGCTCGGCGTGCCCGAGTGGGGCGCCTCCACCTTCGTCACCTATGACCTGGGCCGGGCCGAGGCGGCGAGCGGCGCCCTGGCGGGCCTGCGGTTCGGCGGCGGCCTGCGGTACGTGGGCGGCTCCGACGGCACGACCACCTATGCGGTGATCGACAACGTCACCACCTTCCAGCGCTTCCGCACGGACGGCTTCGTCCTGGTCGACGCCTTCGTGGGCTACGACCTCGGCCAGGCTTCGAACCGCATGGAAGGCTGGGAAGCGGCGGTGAACGTCGCCAACCTGTTCGACAAGCGCCACGTCTCGGCCTGCCCGTTCAACAACAGCTGCTACTTCGGCGCCGCGCGGACGGTCACCGCTTCGCTCCGATACGGCTGGTGAGGCGCAAGGGCTCGCCGCCGAGCGTCTATCGCTTCCGGCGCGAGATGGGCTACGCCTTAGGCGCGCTGGAGGCAGGCCTCGTCGCCGACCCGTTCGGCGTCACCTGAGCCATCGTCGCGGCGGTCCTGGACGGTCGCCGCGCAAGCTGAGGGAGACGCCGATGAGCGAGCATTGGGATGGCGCCCGCCTCGTGATCGCCCCCGCCGACTTCGCGGAACTGCTGCTGCGCGGCGCCGCGATCGGCATCTTCGTGGCCCTGGGCGCCGGCCTGTTCCGCGACCTGCGGGTCCCTGCCCGCCTGACCGGGGCGGCCTTCTGCCTCGGCGGCGCGGGCCACGCGATGACCCAGTCGCCCGTCATCATGCGGACCCTCGGCTACGCGGCGGCGCCGGCCTGGGTGCTTTCCGTGATCGCGGGCGGGCTCTTCTGGGCCTTCGCGCTCGAGCTCTTCGGCGACAATCCCAAAATCCGCCCGCAACGGTTCGCGCCGGCGGCCGTCCTCCTCATCGTCGCGCTGGCGGCCCTCGGCAGCCCGCCGGCCTGGGCGCGCTACCTCTGGCTGCTGCAGAACCTGATCAACGCCGGGCTGATGCTCCACGTCCTCGCGGTGACCTGGGCGGGCTTGCGCGGCGACCTCGTCGAGCCGCGGCGGCGCCTGCGCGGTCCCATGATCGCGGCGGTCGCGATGTACGCCCTGGTGATCAGCGCCATCCAGTCGGCCGAACTGTTCTCGCGGCCGGCCAGCCAGCTGTCGCTCCTGGCGGCGGTGGTCCTGGTCGCGCTGGGGCTGGCGGGCGTCCTGGTGTTCATGGCCGCGGACGAGCGCCTCTTCGGCCGCTCGGCAAAGGCGGCGCGGGCGACGGCGTCCGCCGCCGTGCCCGTGCAGGACCGGGCCACCCTGGACCGGCTGCGCCGGCTGCTCGACGAGGAGGAGGTCTGGCGGCGCGAGGACCTCACCATCGGCCAGCTCGCCGAGCTGGCCGGCGTTCCCGAGCATCGCCTGCGCAAGATCATCAACGAAGGGCTGGGCTACCGGAACTTCGCCGCGTTCCTGGGCGAGCGCCGGGTGGCGGCGGCGAAGGCCGCGCTCGCTGACCCCGAGAGCGGGCGCAAGTCCATCTCCTCGATCGCCTATGAGGCGGGCTTCAGCTCCCTGGCCTCGTTCAACCGGGTGTTCCGCGACCTCGCGGGCATGACGCCCACGGTGTTCCGGCAGCAGGCGCTCGGCGCCTCGATTCCGGAAACCCCTCCTCAGAACTGAACAACTTCCGGCGCTTTCGGGAGCGAGGAGACGATCCGGGCCATCGTCGGGCCAATGCCTCCAAATCAAACGGAGGTTCCCGTCATGTCGCCGTCCTTCCTGGAAGACCTCGTCACCCGCTGGCTCCTCGACCTGCAGATCGACCTGACCCGCTACGCGGTGTTCGCGCTCGCCACCTGGTTCCTGATCTGGGTCGTGCTCAGGGGCGCGCTCGCCCACCGCAAGATCCGCGAAGCGACGCCGCCGGCGCGCCAGCTGATCGTGGAGTTCGCGGTCTCGCTGCGCTCGCTGGCCATCTTCTCCACGGTGGGCGCCTCGATGTTCGTCCTCGAGCGCCTGGGCGTGATGACCGGCCCGGCGCGCGCGGCCGAGTGGGGCTGGGCCTGGGGCGCGGCGTCGCTCGTCATGATCATCGTCGCCCAGGACGCCTGGTTCTACTGGACCCATCGGGTCATGCACCACCGCCGGTTCTTCCGGCTGTTCCACCGCCGCCATCACCGCTCGAACAACCCCTCGCCCTTCACCGCCTACAGCTTCGACCTGGCCGAGGCCGTGGTGCAGTCGATCTTCGTCCCGATCTGGATGCTGCTCGTGCCGACCTCCTGGCCGGTGGTGGGCCTCTTCATGCTCCACCAGATCTTCCGCAACACGATCGGCCACTGCGGCTACGAGCTCTTCCCGGCCCGGCGCGACGGCCGTCCGCTCCTGGGATGGCTGACCACCGTCACCCATCACGACCTGCACCACGCCCAGGCCGGCTACAACTACGGCCTCTGGTTCACCTGGTGGGACCGCTGGATGGGCACCGAGCATCCGCAGTACCTGGCCCGGTTCGCGGCCTCGGCCACCCGCCGGCCGGCGCGGCTCCAGCCGGCGGAGGCGGCGTGATGGCGCGCCTCGCCCTGCTGGCCGCCGCCCTGGTCCTCGCGGCGCCCGCGGCGGCCCAGCCGCGCGCCGACATCGGCGGGCGCTGGGCGACGGAGGGGTTCGCGTCGATCGTCGAGTTCCGCCCCTGCGCCGCCGACCCCCAGACCCAGTGCGGCCGGATCGTCTGGCTCTGGTCGCCCAACGAACGGGGCCGCCCGCGGACGGACGCCCGCAACCCGGACGCCGGCCTGCGGTCCCGGCCCCTGCTGGGCGTCGAGCTGGTGCAGGGGCTTCGCCAGACCGCGCCGGGCGTCTGGACCCAGGGCCGGCTCTACAATCCCGACGACGGACGGACCTACGGCGGGTCGGTGCGCCTGAAGGGCGGGGTGCTGGAGCTGGAAGGCTGCGCGCTCAAGGTGGT
>NZ_LSJI01000083.1 GCF_001557235.1 Phenylobacterium sp. CCH9-H3
GGGCGGCGTTCTTCATCCGCCTGCCGGTCGGGGCGGCGGGGGAGGTCCGATGCGCGGCGTGATCTGCGATGACCATCCGCTGATGCGCGAGGCGCTGGCCGGGGCGATGCGCGACCGTTGGCCGGACGTCGGCCTGGACGAGGCCGGGGACTATCCGACCGCCTGGGCCCTGGCCGCGGCCGTGCGGCCGGACTTCCTGCTGGTGGACCTGTCCATGCCGGGCGCCGACCCGGTGGCGGGAATCCAGGGACTCCGCGCGCGAGCGCCCGGCGCGGCCATGCTGGTGGTCACCGGCATCCAGGACGAGGCCGTGCTGGAGGCCGTGCGGGCCTGCGGCGTGGCGGGGGTCTATTCCAAGAACGCCAAGGCCGAGCTCCTGATGGAGGCCATCGGCGCGCGGGTTCCCGGGCTGAAGGCGTGCGAGGCGCAGCGCCTGCCGCCCCGGCAGCGCGAGGTGCTGGGCCTTTTGGCGGAAGGCCTGACCAACAAGGAGATCGCCCGCCGCCTGGGCATCTCGCCCGCCACGGTAAAGGTGCATGTGGCGCGGCTGAGCGAATGGCTGGGAGCCGTCAATCGGACCGACGCCGTGGCCCGCGCCCAGAAGGCGCGGATCATCTGAAGGTGGCGTCTGCCGCTAGTGGGCGACGACCCACTGGCTGACGTAGGCGTGGGTGGCTCTGGCGAGCTTGGGCGGGCCCGAGAAATAGAACTCGCTGCCGAACATGACTTTGCGTTCGCGCCAGGTGAGGGCGCCGGTGTCTTCGGCCTGGAGGACCGAGCGCAGCTTCGCGCTCTTCCCGTTGGGCACGAAGGCGACGTAGGTAGCGTCCGTCATCGGGTAACTCCAAACATGGCCCCGGGGACAAAAAGAGCTTGAGTCTCCGACAGTTCCAAGCGGCTGCCGCTGGGCAGGGCGTCGCAGGCTGGACAAGGCCCGGGCGAGCGGGCGAGGTGCGGCCCTGTTCGGATCTGGAGGTATGCCTGTGAGGTTGGGATCGCTTGCCCTGGTGCTGTCGCTGCTGGCGACGCCGGCTCTGGCCGACGAGATGGCCGAATGGCGGGCGCAGGCGGCGCGGATCAGCATCGCCCGGGACGACTGGGGCATCGCCCATGTGAAGGGCAAGACCGACGCCGACGCGGTGTTCGGCATGGCCTACGCCCAGGCCGAAGACGACTTCAACCGGGTGGAGACCAACTACCTCACGAACCTGGGCCGGATGGCCGAGGCGGAGGGCGAGAAGGCGATCTGGCAGGACCTGCGCCAGCGGCTGTTCATCACGCCCGAGGGCCTGAAGGCCGACTATGCCAGGAGCCCGGCGTGGCTGAAGGCGCTGATGGACGCCTGGGCGGACGGGCTCAACTTCTACCTGGCGACGCATCCGGAGGTGAAGCCGCGGGCGATCACGCGTTTTGAGCCCTGGATGGCGCTCTCGTTTACGGAAGGCAGCATCGGCGGGGACATCGAACGGATCTCGCTGAAGGAGCTGGAGGCGTTCTACGGCGGCACGCGCTCGGCGGCCGTCGAGGACCCGTTCGCGTTCAAGGAGCCGTCGGGGTCGAACGGGATCGCGATCGGCCCGAAGATCACAAGGGACGGTCACGCCCTGCTGCTGATCAACCCGCACACCTCGTTCTTCTTCCGCTCGGAACTGCAGATGACGAGCGAGGAGGGGCTGAACGCCTATGGGGCGGTGACCTGGGGCCAGTTCTTCATCTACCAGGGCTTCAACGAGCGCGCCGGCTGGATGCACACCTCGAGCGGCGTGGACGTGGTGGACGAGTTCGCCGAGACGATCATCCGCACGCCAGGCACCCTGATGTACCGCTATGGCAAGGAGGCCCGACCGGTGACGGTGTCGACCGTGGCCGTGCCGTACCGGGGGGCGGACGGGTCGATGAAGAGCCGCAGCTTCACGGTCTATCGCACCCACCACGGGCCGATCGTGCGGGCCGAGGGCGAGAAGTGGATCGCCTTCTCCATGATGCACAAGCCGGTGGAGGCGCTGCAGCAGTCGTTCCTGCGGACGAAGCAGACCGACCTGGCCTCGTTCCTGAAGGTGGCGGACCAGTTCAAGGCCAACTCGTCGAACAACACCCTGTTCGCGGACAGCAAGGGCGCGACGGCCTATCTGCACCCGCAGTTCATCCCCCGGCGCGACGACCGGTTCGACTATACGAAGCCCGTCGACGGGGCGAATCCGGCGACGGACTGGAAGGGGCTGCACGCCCTGACCGAGGCGCCGCGGGTGATCAGCCCCGGCGTGGGCTGGGTCTACAACGCCAACGACTGGCCCTATGCGGCGGCGGGGCCGGACAGCCCCAAGCGCGAGGCCTTCCCCAAATACATGGACGAGGCGGGCCAGAACCCGCGGGGGCCGCACGCGATCCGGGTGCTGGAGGGGCGGACGGACTTCACCCTGGAGCGCCTCGTGGAGGCCGCCTACGACCCGTACCTGACCGCCTTCGCCCGGCTGATCCCGACGTTGACGGCTGCGTACGACGCCGCGCCGGCGGGCGATCCCTTGAAGGCGAAGCTGGCCGAGCCGGTCGCGGCGCTGCGGGCCTGGGACTTCAAGTGGGCGGGCGCCTCGACCGAGACCTCGCTGGCGGTGTTCTGGGGCGAGGCGCTGTGGGCCAAGGCGGCGCCGGCGGCGCGGGCGGCGAAGATGAGCGTCTGGGACTATATGGCCACGCGCAGCAGCGACGCCGAGCGGCTGGCGGCGCTGAGCGAGGCCACGGACCGGCTGACGGCCGATTTCGGGACCTGGCGCACGCCCTGGGGCGAGATCAACCGCTTCCAGCGGCTGACCGGCGACATCGTGCAGACGTTCCGGGACGACGGGCCCAGCATCGCCGTGCCGTTCACCTCGGCCCAGTGGGGCTCGCTGGCCTCGTTCGGGGCGAAGCGGTACCCGGGGACCAAGCGCTACTACGGGACCAGCGGCAACAGCTTCGTGGCGGCGGTTGAGTTCGGGCCCAAGGTGCAGGCGGTGGCGATCAGCGCGGGCGGCGAGAGCGGCGACCCGAAGAGCCCGCACTTCAACGACCAGGCCCAGCGCTATGCGGCCGGGGCGCTCAGGCCGGTGTACTTCTATCCCGAGCAGCTGGCCGGACGGACGGAACGGACCTACCGGCCTGGGGAGTAGTGGGCGCCGCCCGCGATCGACCTTGTGCGCGCCGTAGGCGCTGCCTTTTTGAACCACGAACCACACGAACCACACGAACGCGTCTCGTCGTTCGCAAGGCCGGCGACCCCTGGACCCGTTCGTGTGGTTCGTGTCGTTCGTGGTCGAATTATCGGCGCTGACGCGCCACGGCGGGGGAGGGTGAGCCTCAGGCGGCGAGGCGCTGTTCGGGCTGGTCGCGGAGCATGTAGCCGCCGCCCCAGACGGTCTCGATCCGGGCGTCGCCGCCGTTGGCCGCGGCGATCTTCTTGCGCAGCTTGCAGACGAAGACGTCGATGATCTTGGGCTCGGGCTCGGACATGCCGTTGTAGAGGTGGTTGAGGCACTGTTCCTTGGAGAGGGCGGTGTTCTTCCGCAGGGAGAACAGCTCGAGCATCTTGTACTCGCTGGGGGTGAGGTGGATCGGCTGGCCGGCCACTTCCGCCCGGCGGGTCGCGAGGTTGAGCGCGATGGGGCCGGTGCGCAGGACCGAGTCGGTGTGGCCGCGGGCGCGCCGGACGACGGCGGCCAGGCGGGCCAGGAGCTCGGCCTTGTGGAACGGCTTGGCGACCACGTCGTCGGCGCCGGAGGCCAGGGCTTCGACCCGGGCCTCGACGCCGGCCTCGCCCAGCATGATCACCGGGGCAGGGACCTTCCGCGTCCGCAGGGCCCGCAGGGTCTGGACACCCGTCATGTCCTCGAGGTCGACCGCCAGGAAGATGGCGTCGTAGTCGTAGATGCGGGCCAGGTCGCAGGCCTCCTCGCCACAGTCCGTCGTATAGACGGTGTGGCCTTCGGCGGTCAGCAGGAGCTCCAGGCTCTTGGCGGCGGCGGCTTGGCTTTCAACGACGAGGACTTGCATCACCGATTCTCCCGTTTCTGGCTGAGCCCGGGGCGGATCGCTCTGGCGTCCGCCCGGCCTCGAATTCGTTAACCATGTTGAACCACGGGGACGGGGTCGGCCGAAATCCGGGCCGTTTACCTATGGAGATTCCCGTAGGGGTTGATGCGGGGGCGGCGCGGTCTGTCCGGACGCAAACGGTCGAACGCAACGGGGCGCGTGCGCTGGGACATCGTGACGAGGGGAGTTTCCCCGCAAGTGGCGCGAGTGACGGGGCTCGAACCCGCGACCTCCGGCGTGACAGGCCGGCGCTCTAACCAACTGAGCTACACCCGCGCAGGACCGTCTGGTCTTGCGGAAGGCGGCTCTCATATGGGCGGGTCGGAATCGTGTCAACGGACAAGTGCGCGGCATTTGGCGCGAGGGTCGCGATCGCGGTGGAAAACCGGGCCGCTCCAAGACATTGCGACGCATTCGCAAGCGTTGGAACCAGCGTCATTTCGCGTCGCACAAGGGCAGTTTGAAACGCCCGGATGATCGGTCTAGAAGGGCGCCGCGACTCCCGCCGGAGACTCCATGGAAGCCTATTTCAAAGAGTACCTGCCCATCGTGATCTTCCTCGGGATCGCGGCGGTGCTGGGCATTGTCTTCATCCTGGCCGCCACCGTGCTCGCGCCGAAGGCGCCGGACCCGGAAAAGCTGTCGTCGTACGAGTGCGGATTCAACGCCTTCGACGACGCGCGGATGAAGTTCGACGTGCGGTTCTACCTGGTCTCCATCCTGTTCATCATCTTCGACCTGGAAGTCGCGTTCCTGTTCCCGTGGGCCGTGTCGCTGATGAAGCTGCCGCCGGACGTGGCGAAGTACGCCTTCTGGTCGATGATGACCTTCCTGGGCGTGCTGACCGTCGGGTTCATCTACGAGTGGAAGAAGGGAGCCCTGGAATGGGAGTGATCGTTCCCCCCAATTCAGCCGTCCCGGCCCTGTCCGCCGGCCGTTCGACCGTCGAGGGCTATGACCCGCAGAAGCACGACCCGTTCTTCGACGGCGTCTCGCAGCGCCTGGCGGACAAGGGCTTCGTCACCGCCGGCGTCGACGACCTGATCACCTGGGCGCGCACCGGCTCGCTGATGTGGATGACCTTCGGCCTGGCGTGCTGCGCCGTCGAGATGATGCAGGCGTCCATGCCGCGCTACGACCTGGAGCGCTATGGCTTCGCCCCGCGGGCCAGCCCGCGCCAGAGCGACGTGATGATCGTCGCCGGCACGCTGGTGAACAAGATGGCCCCGGCGCTGCGCAAGGTCTACGACCAGATGCCCGAGCCGCGGTACGTGATCTCGATGGGCAGCTGCGCCAACGGCGGCGGCTACTACTACTTCAGCTATTCGACGGTGCGCGGCTGCGACCGGATCGTGCCGGTGGACGTGTACGTGCCCGGCTGCCCGCCGACCGCCGAGGCGCTGGTCTACGGCGTGCTGCAGCTGCAGAAGAAGATCCGCCGGACGGGGACCATCATCCGATGAGCTGGCCGGTTTCGGACTCCGACCTCGGGAAGCTGGGCAAGGCGATCCTGAAAGAGGCCAAGGGCGTCGTCACGGGCGCCGAGGTGGCCTATGGCGAGCTGACGCTGACGGCGCCGGCGGCCCGGATCGTCGAGGCGCTGACCTACCTGCGCGACGTCCAGGGCTTCCACCAGTTGATCGACCTGTGCGGGGTGGACTATCCCGAGCGCGAGAAGCGCTTCGACGTCGTCTACCACCTGCTGTCGATGACCAAGAACCGCCGCGTGCGGATCAAAGTGCAGACGGACGAAGACACCGCGGTGCCGTCGGTGGTGGGCGTGTTCTCGGCCGCCGACTGGTTCGAGCGCGAGGCGTTCGACATGTACGGCGTCTTCTTCGACGGACACCCCGACCTGCGCCGGATCCTCACCGACTACGGCTTCCACGGCCATCCGCTGCGGAAGGACTTCCCGATGACCGGCTACGTCGAGGTCCGCTACGACGAGGAGCTGAAGCGGGTGGTCTACGAGCCCGTGAAGTCCGTGGAATGGCGCAACTGGGACTTCCTCTCGCCCTGGGAAGGCGCGGAGAAGGGCTTCGCCGCCCTGCTGCCGGGCGACGAGAAGAGCCGGGGAGGCGCCAAATGAGGGGCGCGGCCATGATTGCCATGAGCGCGTCGGCCGCCATGACGGCGCCTGCCATGGGACAGGAGGCTGCCAAGCCTGTAGCCGGCTGCATCATTGCGGCCCTGCACTACAAGGGCCGCATGTCTGAGGGCGTTGAAATCCCGAAAAGTGTGGACGAGGGCCTGACCTACTGGATGGCCGAATTCGACAGGGTCCAGCCGGACCGAGCCAAGCAGGAGCAGTTGCTCGATGGCGCCCACAAGGCGCTGGAGAAGGACTACGCGACGATGGGCTTGGCCGGGAGCCAGAAGATGCTGCACGTGAGCCACTTCCTCGCCCTCTGCGAAGTGGAGCGGCAAAAGCGCGAGGCCAAGCCATGACCGGCGACAACGCTCCCGCCCAATCCACCGACTACTTCCACGACCCCAAGGTTCCCGAGACCCCGGTCCGGAAGTTCAACATCAACTTCGGCCCGCAGCACCCGGCGGCCCACGGCGTGCTGCGCCTGGTGCTTGAACTCGACGGCGAGGTGGTGGAGCGGGTGGACCCGCACATCGGCCTGCTGCACCGCGGCACCGAAAAGCTGATGGAGGCGCGGCCCTATCAGCAGACGATCCCGTACATGGACCGCCTCGACTACGTGGCGCCCATGAACCAGGAGCACGCCTACTGCCTGGCGATCGAGAAGCTGCTGCAGATCGAAGCGCCGTACAGGGCGCAGCTGATCCGCACGCTGTACGACGAGATCGGCCGGATCCTGAACCACCTGCTGAACGTCACGACGCAGGCGATGGACGTGGGCGCCCTGACGCCGCCGCTGTGGGGCTTCGAGCCGCGCGAGCAGCTGATGGTGTTCTACGAGCGGGCCTCGGGCGCGCGGATGCACGCCAACTACTATCGCGTCGGCGGCGTACGGCAGGACCTGCCGGAAGCGCTGGTGCGCGACATCCTGGACTGGTGCGACGGCTTCCCGCGCATCTGCGACGACATCGAAGGCCTGATCACGGGCAACCGCATCTTCAAGCAGCGCAACGTCGACATCGGCGTGGTGACGAAGGAAGACGCGATCTCGCGTTCGTTCTCGGGCGTGATGGTGCGGGGCTCCGGCATCCCGTGGGACCTGCGTCGCAGCCAGCCCTATGCGGCCTATGACGAGATGGAGTTCGACGTTCCGCTGGGCGTGAACGGCGACTGCTACGACCGCTACCTCTGCCGCATGCAGGAGATGCGGGAGTCCACGAAGATCATGAAGCAGTGCTGCGAGCGGCTGCTGAAGACGCCGGGCCCGGTGCTGATCGACGACAACAAGATCGCCGCGCCGCGCCGGGGCGAGATGAAGCGGTCGATGGAAGCGCTGATCCACCACTTCAAGCTGTTCACCGAGGGCTATCGGACCCCGCCGGGCGAGGTCTATGCCGCGGTCGAGGCGCCGAAGGGCGAGTTCGGGGTCTATCTGGTGAGCGACGGCACCAACAAGCCGTACCGGGCCAAGATCCGCGCGCCGGGCTATCCGCACCTGCAGGCGATGGACTGGATGAACCGCGGCCACATGCTGGCCGACGTGTCCGCCATCCTGGGCTCGCTGGACATCGTGTTCGGGGAGATCGACCGGTGAGCGCCACCACCCAGCTCAGCCCCGTCGACCTCGTCCAGGGCCAGTTCGACGCCTACAACGCCCAGGACCTGGACGCCCACTGCGCCTTCTTCGCCGACGACGTGGTGGTGGCCGACCTGAACGGGGCGGTGAACATCCAGGGCATCGCGGCCTATCGCGCCAAGTACGTCCAGGTGTTCGCGGACTTCCCGCAGAACCGGGCCGAGCTCCTCAACCGCATCGTGGTGGGGAACACGGTGATCGACCACGAGCACGTCAGCCGTTCGCCGGGCGGGGAGACCTTCCAGGTGATCGCCATCTACACCATCGCCGGCGGCAAGATCGCCCGCGTGGATTTCCGTAAGTGAGGCCCGCGTGAGCGTCCGCCGTCTTTCTCCCCACCAGCCCGCCAGCTTCGAGTTCACGCCGGCGACGCTGAAGGCCGCCAAGGGCTGGATGGCCAACTTCCCGGCGGGCCGGCACCAGTCGGCCATGGTGCCGATCCTGTGGCTGGTCCAGAAGCAGGAAGGCTGGGTCAGCGAGCCCGCGATCCGCGCCGTGGCCGAACTGCTGGGCGTGCCGGTGATCCGGGTGCTGGAGGTGGCGACCTTCTACACCATGTTCATGCTGGAGCCGGTGGGCACCCACGCCCTGGTGCAGGTGTGCGGCACGACGCCCTGCCAGACCCGCGGCTCGGAAGCGCTGATGGCGGTCTGCAAGCGCAGGATCGGCCCGCAGAACCATCGCTCGGCCGACGGCAAGTTCTACTGGCAGGAAGTCGAGTGCCTGGGCGCCTGCGCCAACGCGCCGATGGCCGCCATCAACGACTATTACTACGAAGACCTGACGCCCGAGAGCTTCGAGAAACTGCTGGACGAGTTCGCGGCCGGCAAGAAGCCCAAGCCGGGCTCGATGATCGGCCGCCAGGGCTCGGCCCCGGAAGGCGGGAACATCACCCTGACCGATCCCAAGCTGTTCGACGGCTCGCTGGGCAAGAAGATCAAGATCCCGAACCTGCCGCCCAAGGCCGGCAAGCCGGCGAAGGAGAAGGCGTGATGGCGGGCATCCTCGCCGACAAGGACCGCATCTTCCTCAATCTCTACGGCCAGCGTGACTGGGGCCTGGAGGGGGCGAGGGCGCGTGGCGCGTGGAACGGCACGGCCGACATCGTCGCCCAGACGCCCGAGTGGATCTGCGACCAGATCAAGGCCAGCGGCCTGCGGGGCCGGGGCGGGGCGGGCTTCGCCACCGGCCTCAAGTGGACCTTCATGCCCAAGCAGGAGAGCGAGCGTCCGCACTACC
This sequence comes from Phenylobacterium sp. CCH9-H3, assembly GCF_001557235.1. GTDB lineage: Bacteria > Pseudomonadota > Alphaproteobacteria > Caulobacterales > Caulobacteraceae > Phenylobacterium. The sequence goes on from NZ_LSJI01000083.1 coordinate 9,030, forward strand.
TGCTGGTCAACGCCGACGAGTCCGAGCCGGGCGCGTGCAAGGACCGCGACATCCTGCGCAACGATCCGCACCTGCTGATCGAGGGCTGCCTGATCGCCTGCAAGGCCATGCGGGCGCACACGGCCTACATCTATATCCGCGGCGAGTACGTGCACGAGCGCGAGCGCCTGCTGGCGGCGATCAAGCAGGCCTATGACGCCAAGCTGATCGGCCCCGGCAACATCCACGGCTGGGACGTGGACGTGCGCGTCCAGCATGGGGGCGGGGCCTACATCTGCGGCGACGAGACCGCCCTGATGGAGAGCTTCGAGGGCAAGAAGGGCCAGCCGCGGCTGAAGCCGCCGTTCCCGGCCGGCGCCGGCATCTATGGCTGCCCGACCACGGTGAACAACGTCGAGACGATCTCGGTCGTGGGCACCATCCTGCGCCGCGGGGCCGACTGGTTCGCCGGCTTCGGCACCGAGAAGTCGACCGGCACCAAGCTGTTTGCGGGCTCGGGCCACCTGAACAAGCCCTGCGTCGTCGAGGACGCTGTGGGCATCAGCGTCAAGCAGCTGATCGAGGACCACTTCGGTGGGGTCCGCGGGGGCTGGGGCAACCTGAAGGCCGTGATCCCCGGCGGCATCTCGGTGCGCATGATCCCCGCGGATCAGTGCGAAGAGGCCGTGATGACATACGAGGACCTGCAGGCGCGGGGCTCGGGCCTGGGCACCGGCACCATGATCGTCTTCGACAAGGACGCGGACCTGGTGAAGGCGATCGCGCGGGCGGCCTATTTCTACAAGCACGAGAGCTGCGGCCAGTGCACGCCGTGCCGCGAGGGCACCGGCTGGATGTGGCGGGTCATGGAGCGGATGGTCACCGGCGAGGCCGAGATGTCCGAGATCGACCTGCTGCTGGACGTGGCCAGCCAGGTCGAGGGCCACACGATCTGCGGCCTGGGCGACGCGGCCGCCTGGCCGATCCAGGGCCTGTTCCGCCACTTCCGCCACGAGGTGGAAGACCGCATCACCCAATACCGCGCGCGCAAGGGCTCGTACGCCGGCGCCTCGATCGCGGCGGAGTAAGAACGGATGCCTATCGCCAAGGTCGACGGGGTCGAGGTCGAGTTCGAAGCCGGGATGAACGTCCTGCAGGTGGCCGAGCTCGCCGGTAAGGAGATCCCGCGGTTCTGCTATCACGAGCGCCTGAGCATCGCCGGCAACTGCCGCATGTGCCTGGTCGAGGTGAAGCCCGGCCCGCCGAAGCCGCAGGCGTCTTGCGCCCTGCCGGCCGCCGAGAACATGGAGATCTTCACCGACACGCCGATGGTGCGGAAGGCGCGCCACGGCGTGATGGAATTCCTGCTGATCAACCACCCGCTGGACTGCCCGATCTGCGACCAGGGCGGCGAGTGCGACCTGCAGGACCAGGCCATGGGCTATGGCCGCGACGAGAGCCGCTACGCCGAGAACAAGCGGGCCGTCGAAGAAAAGTACATGGGTCCGCTGATCAAGACGGTCATGACCCGGTGCATCCAGTGCACCCGCTGCGTCCGTTTCATCACAGAAGTGGCCGGGGTGCCGGATATCGGTCTCATCTCCCGCGGCGAAGACGTTGAAATCACGACCTATCTGGACAAGGCCGTGGCGTCGGAGCTGTCGGCCAATGTGATCGACCTGTGCCCGGTGGGCGCGCTGACCTCCAAGCCGTACGCCTTCAACGCCCGGCCCTGGGAGCTGAAGAAGACCGAGAGCGTCGACGTGATGGACGCCATCGGCTCGGCGATCCGGGTGGACGCCCGCGGGCCGGCGGTGCTGCGCGTGCTGCCGCGCACCCACGAGGCGGTCAATGAGGAGTGGATCTCGGACAAGACGCGCTATGCCGTGGACGGGCTGTCCCGCCAGCGGCTGGACCGGCCCTTCATCCGCGAGAACGGCAAGCTGCGTCCCGCGACCTGGGCCGAGGCGTTCGACGCCGTGGCGGCCAAGGTGCAGGCGGCCAGCCCGGAGCGGATCGGCGTGATCGCCGGCGACCTGCAGGACGCGGAGTCCATGAAGGCCGCCAAGGACCTCTTCGGCGGGATGGGCGTGAAGAGCCTGGACTGCCGCCAGGACGGCATGGCGCTGGGCGGCGGTCAGCGCGAGAGCTGGCTGTTCAATTCGTCCCTGCAAGGTCTTGAGGACGCTGACCTTATCCTGATGGTCGGGACCAACCCGCGCCTGGAGGCGCCGGTCCTGAACGCCCGGATCCGCAAGCGCTGGCTGGCCGGGGCCGTGCGCATCGCCATGATCGGCGAGGCGGTCGACCTGACCTACGACTACGCGCACCTGGGCACGGGCGCGGCGACCCTGACGGGCTTCGCCAAGTCGAAGGCGCCGTTCGTCCAGGCCCTGAAGGAAGCCAAGGCCCCGGCGATCATCGTGGGCTCGGGCGCCCTGGCGCGGGCCGACGGCGCGGCCGTGCTGCAGGCGGCGGCCGGGGTCGCCAAGACCTTCGGCATGACCTGGAACGTGCTGCACACGGCGGCGAGCCGGGTCGGCGGCCTGGACCTGGGCTTTGTCCCGGCCGCGGGCGGCAAGACGGCCGGCGAACTGGTGCAGAAGGGCGGGGCGGACGTGCTCTTCCTGCTGGGCGCCGACGAGATGGACCTGTCGAAGACCGACGCCTTCGTCGTCTACCTCGGCACCCATGGCGATGCGGGGGCGCACCGCGCCGACGTGATCCTGCCGGGCGCCGCCTACACCGAGAAGAACGGCCTCTATGTGAACACCGAGGGCCGGGTGCAGATGGGCTTCCGCGCCGTGTTCCCGAAAGGTGAGGCCAAGGAGGACTGGGCGATCCTGCGGGCGCTCAGCGAACGCCTGGGCGCCAAGCTGCCGTACGACAGCCTGGACGAGCTGCGGGCGCGGCTGTTCGAGGAACACCCGACCTTCGGCCGTATCGACTATGTGCCGGCGGTCCCGGCGGCGGTGGACTTCGCGGCCCTGGGCGCGAAGGGCGAGCTGTCGGACACCCCGTTCCGCAGCGGGCTGAAGAGTTTCTACCTGTCCAATCCCATCGCGCGCGCCAGCACGACGATGGCCGAATGCGCCTCGCTCGCCTCGGGCGCGGCCAAGATCGCCGCGGAGTAGGGGCCGATGGAATTCTGGAGCACCCCCGTCGGCTGGACCCTCATCACGGTGGCCCACATCCTGGCCGTCACCGTCGTCCTGCTGCTGACCATCGCCTTCATCATCTACGGCGACCGCAAGATCTTCGCGGGCGTCCAGGCGCGGAAGGGCCCGAACGTCGTGGGCCCGTTCGGCCTGCTGCAGTCCTTCGCGGACCTCGGCAAGTTCCTGATCAAGGAGCTGGTGATCCCGGCGGGCGCGGATAAGGCGGTCTATCTGCTGGCGCCGCTGATCAGCGTGACCCTGGCGCTGGGCGCCTGGGCGGTGATGCCGATCGCGCCCGGCTGGGCCGTGTCGGATATCAACGTCGGCATCCTCTACCTGTTCGCCGTGAGCTCGATGGGCGTCTACGGCATCATCATGGGCGGGTGGGCCTCGAACTCGAAGTACCCGTTCCTGGGCTCGCTGCGGTCGGCCGCGCAGATGGTCAGCTACGAGGTCTCGATCGGCTTCGTGATCATCACGGTGATCCTGCTGGCCGGCACCATGAACCTGAACCAGATCACCGAGGCCCAGGCCGGCGGGTTCTGGAACTGGTACATGTTCGGCGGCGGCCTGCAGAACCTGCCGCTGATCCTGATCATGTTCCCGATGGGCGTGATCTTCTTCATCTCGGGCCTGGCCGAGACCAACCGCCCGCCCTTCGACCTGCCCGAGGCGGAGTCGGAGCTCGTGGCCGGCTACGCGGTGGAATACGGCTCGACGCCGTACATGCTGTTCTACCTGGCCGAAACGGCGAACATCGTCCTGATGAGCGGCCTGATGGCGGTGCTGTTCCTGGGCGGCTGGAACGCCCCCTGGCCGACGCCGTACCTGGCCGCGTGGCCCGCGTGGCTGGTGGGCCTGCACGGCCTGTTCTTCTACGCCATGAAGACCTTCTTCGTGTTCTTCATGAACGCGATGGTGCGCTCCATCGTGCCGCGCTACCGCTACGACCAGCTCATGCGGCTGGGCTGGAAGGTGTTCCTGCCCACCTCCCTGGTGGCCGTGGCCGTGGTGGCGGGCTGGCGCGTCTACACGGGCCTGCCGGGGGCGGGGCAATGAAGGCGGCCGTCGCGATCCTGGCCCTCGTGTCGCTGAACGCCTGCGCGAGCGGCGCGGGCTTCGGCAAGAGCGGGGGCATCGCGACCTATGACGACCTGAAGGCGGCGCAGGAAGCCTGCGCGGCCAAGGGCGGGACCCTGAAGCTCCAGAAGAACGGCGACGTCCAGTACCTGGACGACTACGCCTGCGAGAAGAAGTGATGCTGAACCGGATCGGACAGGCCCTGAAGGGCGCGGCGCTGATGGACTTCGTCGGCGCCTTCGGGCTCGGCATGAAGTACATGGTCGCGCCGAAGAAGACCGTGCAGTACCCGCACGAGCGCAACCCGCAGAGCCCGCGCTTCCGCGGCGAGCACGCGCTGCGCCGCTATCCCAATGGGGAAGAGCGCTGCATCGCCTGCAAGCTTTGCGAGGCCATCTGCCCGGCCCAGGCGATCACCATCGAGGCCGAGCCGCGCGCCGACGGCAGCCGCCGGACCACCCGCTACGACATCGACATGGTGAAGTGCATCTACTGCGGCCTGTGCCAGGAGGCCTGCCCGGTGGACGCCATCGTCGAGGGGCCGAACCTGGAGTTCGCCGTCGAGACCCGCGAGGAGCTCTACTACGACAAGGAGCGCCTGCTGGATAACGGCGACCGCTGGGAACGCGAGATCGCGAAGAATCTGGAACTGGACGCGCCGTACCGCTAAGACCGCGGCGCGATTCCAAGCACTGCATTTCGACCCGTCGAACGCCCGTCAAAGGCCGCCGGCGACCTGAGTAAAACCGAGGGACAAAGAAGAGCCGAATGGCCCTGCAGGCGATCGCATTCTACCTCATGGCGGCGGTGACCGTGGCCGCCGGATTCTGCGTGGTCTCGGCCCGCAATCCGGTGCACTCGGTGCTGTGGCTGATCCTGGCCTTCTTCTCGGCGGCGGGGCTGTTCGTGCTTCTGGGCGCGGAGTTCCTGGCGATGCTGCTGGTGGTGGTCTACGTGGGCGCCGTCGCGGTGCTGTTCCTGTTCGTCGTGATGATGCTGGACGTGGACTTCGCTTCGCTCCGGCAAGGTTTCGCCCGCTACATGCCGCTGGGCCTGCTGATCGCCGCGTTCCTGACGGCGGAGATGGTGCTGGTGGCGACCACGGTGTCGAGCCAGGGCGCGGCCAAGGACAGCCTCACGCCGATGGCGTCGGGCGAGGGCTCCACGCTCTCGAACGCCGAGGCGATCGGGCGGGTGCTCTACACGGACTACATCTACTTCTTCCAGGCCGCCGGCCTGGTGCTGCTGGTGGCGATGATCGGCGCGATCGTCCTGACCCTGCGCCACAAGCCCGGCGTGAAGCGGCAGGTGATCATGGACCAGGTCCTGCGCACGCCGAAGACCGGCATGAAGCTCGTGAACCCCAAGTCGGGCGAAGGGATCGGCGAATGATCATCGGCCTCGCGCACTATCTCGCGGTCGCCGCGATCCTGTTCACCATCGGGGTCTTCGGGATCTTCGTGAACCGCAAGAACATCATCGTCATCCTGATGTCGATCGAGCTGATCCTGCTGGCGGTGAACATCAACCTGGTGGCCTTCTCGGCGTACCTCGGGAACCTCACCGGGCAGATCTTCGCCATGTTCGTGCTCACCGTGGCGGCCGCGGAGGCCGCCGTGGGCCTGGCCATCCTGGTCACCTTCTTCCGCAACCGCGGCGACATCGCCGTGGACGACGCCTCGATGATGAAGGGCTAAGCGCAAGTGGATCCCCAAGCCCTCGTCACCATCATCCTGTTCGGCCCGCTGATCGGCGCGGTCGTCGCGGGCCTGTTCGGCAAGATCATCGGCGACAAACCGTCGATGGCCGTCACCACCGGCCTCTTGTTCCTGTCGGCCATCCTGTCGTGGGTGGTGTTCAGCCAGTGGACCTGGGGCGGCCTGGAGCCGTTCACGGTCACCTACGCCCCGTTCATCCACGTGGGCGAGTTCGTCTCCAACTGGGCGTTCCGCCTCGACGGCCTGTCGGCGGTGATGCTGGTGGTGGTGACCACCGTCTCCTCGCTCGTGCACCTCTATTCCTGGGGCTACATGGCGGACGACCCGGCCAAGCCGCGGTTCTTCGCCTACCTGTCGCTGTTCACCTTCGCCATGCTGAGCCTGATCAGCGCGGCCGACTTCATGCAGCTGTTCTTCGGCTGGGAAGGGGTGGGCCTGGCCTCGTACCTCCTGATCGGCTTCTGGCACCACAAGGCCACGGCCAATGCCGCCTCGATCAAGGCCTTCGTGGTCAACCGGGTGGGCGACTTCGGCTTCGCCCTGGGGATCATGACGGTCTACTGGGCCTTCGGGACCATCGAGTTCGCCAAGCTGTTCCCGATGATCCAGGGCGCCCTGGGCCAGGGCTGGGACTTCGCGGGCGGCCGGTTCTCGCTGATCGATCTGTCGTGCGCGCTGCTGTTCGTGGGCGCCATGGGCAAGTCGGCGCAGTTCTTCCTGCACACCTGGCTGCCCGACGCCATGGAAGGCCCGACGCCGGTGTCGGCCCTGATCCACGCGGCCACCATGGTGACCGCCGGCGTCTATATGGTCTGCCTGCTGTCGCCGATGTTCGAGTACGCCCCGGTGGCCAAGAACATCGTCACGGTGATCGGCGCGGTGACCGCGCTGTTCGCCGCCACGGTCGGCCTGACGCAGAACGACATCAAGCGGGTGATCGCCTATTCGACCTGCTCGCAGCTGGGCTACATGTTCTTCGCCGCAGGCGTGGGCGCCTATCAGGCGGCCATGTTCCACCTGTTCACGCACGCCTTCTTCAAGGCCCTCTTGTTCCTGGGCGCCGGCTCGGTGATCCACGGCATGGCGCACGAGCAGGACATGCGCCGCTACGGCGCGCTGCAGAAGTACCTGCCGATCACCTATGCGGTGATGACCATCGGCACGATCGCCATCACCGGCCTGGGCATCCCCGGGATCGAGCTGGGCTTCGCCGGTTTCTATTCCAAGGACGCCATCATCCACGCCGCCTACGAGGCCGGCGGGGCGGGCCATCCCATGGGCTACTTCGCCTTCGCCATCGGCATCCTGGTGGCGGGCCTGACCGCCTTCTACTCCTGGCGGGTCGCGTTCTTCACGTTCAACGGCCACGCGCGGTGGACGCCCGAGGACCTGGAGCACCACTGGCACAACCGCGACCATGGCCACGGCCATGACGACCACGCGACCTCGGCCCAGGCCGAGAGCCACGACGAGCCGCTGCCGGAGGCCCACCACGACGGGCACGGCCATGGCGACCACCTGCCGCACGAGAGTCCTTGGACGATGCGGATCCCGCTGATCGTGCTGTCGATCGGGGCGATCTTCGCCGGCTGGTTCTTCCATCACCAGTTCATCGGCGCCGAGCAGGGCGAGTTCTGGCGTGGCGCGATCTTCCATGCGCCGGCCGAGCACGCCGAGGCCGGGCACCACGCTCCGCTGTGGGTGGTGTGGGCGCCGCTGGTGGTGTCGGTGGGCGGCCTGCTGGTCGCGGCCTACATGTACATCTGGCGCGAGGGCCTGGGCGCGAAGCTCGCGGCCAACAACGGGCTGCTCTACACCTTCTTCTACAACAAGTGGTTCTTCGATGAGATCTACCAGGCGACGTTCGTCCGCGCGGCGAAGCTCCTGGGCGACCTGTTCTGGAAGGGCGGCGACCAGAAGATCATCGACGGGTTGGGCCCGGACGGGGTTTCGGCGCTGTCGGTCCAGGTGGGCAAGGGCGCCGGTCGCCTGCAGTCCGGCTACGTCTATCACTACGCCTTCGTCATGCTTCTCGGCGTCGCGGGTCTTTTGACCTACGCGCTGTGGGCCTGGGCCGCCTGAGGGGGATGACCTAGATGCCGCTTCTCTCCCTCATCACCTATGCGCCGCTGGCCGGCGTGGTGGCGATCCTCGCGCTGAAGCTCTTCGGCGGCAGCGAGGCCAAGAGCGCCGAGACGTCCAAGTGGGTGGCGCTGATCGTCACGCTGGCGACCCTGGCGCTGTCCGTCCTGCTGGTCGTCCGCTTCGATCCGGCAAACCCGGGCTTCCAATTCCTGGAAGAGACGCCCTGGTTCATGGGCCTCAACTACCGGATGGGCGTGGACGGGATCTCGATCCTGTTCGTGCTGCTGACCGCGTTCCTGATGCCGCTCTGCATCATGGCCTCGTGGCGCTCGATCGAGACGCGGGTGCACGAGTACCTGATCGCGTTCCTGATCCTGGAGACCCTGGTCATTGGCGTGTTCTGCGCGCTGGACCTGGTGCTGTTCTACATCTTCTTCGAGTTCGGCCTGGTCCCGATGTTCCTGATCATCGGCATCTGGGGCGGGGCGCGGCGGGTGTACGCGGCGTTCAAGTTCTTCCTCTACACCCTGCTGGGCTCGGTGCTCATGCTGGCGGCGATCCTGTTCATGATCGGGATCAGCGGCACCAGCTCGATCCCGGAGCTGATGACCTATTCCTTCGCGCCGGAAGTGCAGACCTGGCTGTGGCTGGCCTTCTTCGCCTCGTTCGCGGTGAAGATGCCCATGTGGCCGGTGCACACCTGGCTGCCCGACGCCCACGTGGAGGCGCCGACGGCCGGCTCGGTGATCCTCGCGGGCATCCTCTTGAAGATGGGCGGCTACGGCTTCCTGCGCTTCAGCCTGCCGATGTTCCCCAACGCCTCGGACTATTTCACGCCGCTGGTGTTCGCCCTGTCGGTGATCGCGGTGATCTACACCTCGCTGGTCGCCTTCCGGCAGACCGACGTGAAGAAGCTGATCGCCTATTCGTCGGTGGCGCACATGGGTCTCGTCACCATGGGCATCTTCTCGGGCAACGCCGAGGGCGAGCAGGGCGCGATCTACCAGATGCTGAGCCACGGGGTGATCTCGGGGGCGCTCTTCCTCTGCGTCGGCGTGATCTACGACCGCATGCACACCCGCGAGATCAAGTTCTACGGCGGGCTCGTCACGCGGATGCCGGTCTACGCCGCGGTGTTCATGCTGTTCACCATGGGCAACGTGGGCCTGCCGGGGACGAGCGGGTTCGTCGGTGAAATCCTGTCGATGACGGGCGTCTACCAGGTGTCCACCTGGACCGCGATCCTCGCGGCCACCGGGGTGATCCTGTCGGCGGTGTACATGCTGACGCTCTACCGGGCGGTCGTGTTCGGTCCGATGACCAACCCCAAGCTCGAGGGCATCACCGACCTCAACTGGCGTGAGGTGGCGATCTTCGCGCCGCTGATCGTCTCCACCCTCTACATGGGCGTGCAGCCCAATTCCGTGTTCAACCTGACGCAGGCGTCGGTGGACCAGCTCGTGCGGGTCTACCAGGCGGCGATCGGCGGGTGAGGGGCCAACCATGATCTCCGCCCACCTGGCGTACGCCTATCCTGAACTCATCCTCGCCGTCGGGGCCCTGGCCCTGCTGGTGGTGGGCGCCTTCATGCCCAAGCAGACCGGGCTGGTCGGCGGGGCGAGCGTGCTGGTCCTGCTGGCCGCCGCCGCCGCCGCCGCCACCCAGCCGTTCGGCGTGGCGTTCTCCGGCGGCCTGATCTCGGACGCCGCCGCCACCTTCTCCAAGGTCGCGATCTACGTGGCCTCGGCCGTGGCGATTCCGCTGGGACTGCCCTGGTTCGAACGGCGCGGGGTGAAGAACTTCGAGTACCCGGTGCTGATCCTGCTGGCGGCGCTGGGCATGGGCATGATGGCCTCGTCGGGCGACCTGATTTCGCTCTACGTCGGGGTCGAGCTGCACTCGCTGGCTCTCTACGTCATGGCGGCGATGCATCGGGACAACGCCAAGGCGTCGGAAGCGGGGCTGAAGTACTTCGTGCTGGGCGCCCTGTCGTCGGGCCTGCTGCTGTACGGCGCCAGCCTGATCTACGGCTTCGCGGGCTCGACCCTGTTCACCGAGATCGCGGCGGCCGCGGGCGACGAGGCCAACACCGGCCTGCTGTTCGGCTTGGTGTTCGTGATCTGCGGCCTGGCGTTCAAGGTCTCGGCCGCGCCGTTCCACATGTGGACGCCGGACGTCTACGAAGGGGCGCCGACGCCGGTCGTGGCCTTCTTCGCCGCGGCGCCCAAGCTGGCCGCCATGGTGCTGTTCGCCCGCGTGCTGGGCGACGCCTTCGCCGGCGCGGCGGGCCAGTGGCAGCAGGTGCTGGTGGCGATCGCCCTGATCTCGGTGGCGGTGGGCGCCTTCGCGGGCCTGGTGCAGAAGAACCTCAAGCGCCTCTGGGCCTATTCCTCGATCGCCAACGTGGGCTACGCCCTGCTGGGCCTGGCCTCGGGCACCAGCGAGGGCGTGCAGGCCATGCTGGTGTTCATGGTCCTCTACATGATCGACGTGACCGGCTTCTTCGCCTGTCTCGCGGCGCTGTCGCGGCAGGGGCGGTCGATGGAGACCGTCGAGGACATGGCCGGCCTGATCAAGGAACAGCCGGGCATCGCCCTGGCGATGACGGTCTTCTCCCTGTCGGCCCTGGGCCTGCCGCCCTTCTCCGGCTTCTTCGGGAAGGTGTTCGTGTTCAAGGCGGCCCTGGACGCGGGCCTGTGGGGGCCGGCGGTGATCGGCCTGGTGGGCTCGGTCGTGGCGGCCTTCTACTATCTGCGCCTGATCAAGGTGATGTGGTTCGACGGCAGCACCGGCGCCACCGACAAGCCGCCGTTCGAAGCCAAGGCCATCGCCATCGTAACGGCCCTGTTCGCCTTCCCGGTCGTGATCCTGGCGCTGGGCTGGCTGGACCCGCTGGCCGAGCGCGCGGCGCACGCCTTCGGCCTGGCCTAGCGCTTGGCGAGCCGCCCGCGGATCGAGTCGTACGTCGAGCTGGACTCCACGAACGCCGAGGCGCGCCGCCGCGCCGAGGCCGGGGAGGCGGGGCCGGTGTGGATCGCCGCGGGCGTGCAGACGGCGGGGCGCGGCCGGCGCGGGCGACCCTGGTCCACCGAGACGGGCAACCTCGCCGCCACCCTTCTGACCCTGACGGACCGTCCGCCCGCCGAGGCGGCGCAGCTGTCGTTCGTGGCGGCGCTGGCGGCCTGCGACCTCGCCGACACCTGCCTGGGCCCCGGCGCGGCGCGGCTGAAGTGGCCCAACGACGTGCTCGTGCATGGCCGCAAGGCGGTGGGCATCCTGGTGGAATCCGGCGCCCGGCCTGACGGGCGGCTGTGGCTGGCCGTCGGCGTGGGCGTGAACCTGAAGCACGCCCCTCAGGACCTGGAGCGACCGGCGACGGCCTTCGCCGACCACATGGCCGGCCCGGCGCCGGAGCCGCTGGTGGCGCTGGACGTGCTGGCGCAGGCCTTCGAGCGGTGGCGGAGCCTCTGGGCCACCCAAGGCTTCGCGCCGATCGCGGCGGGCTGGTCCGAGCGCGCCGTGGGCCTGGGTGAGCGCTGCGTGGCGCGCCTGCCGAACCGGACCGTCGAGGGCGTGGCCGAGGGGATGGACCCGGACGGGGCGCTGCGTCTGCGATTGGACGACGGCGGCCTGGAGCGCATAACGGCGGGCGACGTGTTCTTTGGAGGGACGTGAGTGCTGCTAGCGATCGAACAGGGCAACACCAACACCCTCTTCGCGGTGCATGACGGCACGTCCTGGATCGCCCAGTGGCGGGCGGCGACCGATTCCACCCGGACCGCGGACGAATACGCGGTCTGGCTGTCGCAGCTTTTGAACATGGCCGGCCTGGCGCTGGGCGCCTTCGACGGCTGCATCGTCTCCAGCGTCGTGCCGCAGTCGATCTTCAATCTTCGCAATCTGGCCCGGCGATACCTACATGTGGAGCCGCTGGTGATCGGCGAGAATGTCGATCTCGGCATTCCCGTGCGGATTGACAAGCCGTCCGAGGCGGGCGCGGACCGCCTGGTCAACGCCGTCGGCGCGCACGTGGTCTATCCCGGCCCGCTGATCGTCATCGACAGCGGCACCGCCACCACCTTCGACGTCATCGCCGCCGATGGCGGTTTCGAGGGCGGGGTGATCGCGCCGGGCATCAACCTGTCGATGGAAGCGCTGCACAGCGCGGCGGCCAAGCTGCCCCGCGTGGCGATCCAGCGGCCCCAGCGCGTCGTCGGCACGGACACCGTCGGCGCCATGCAGTCCGGGGTCTTCTGGGGCTACATCGCCCTGATCGAGGGCCTCATCGCCCGGATCAAGGCCGAGCGGGACGAGAATCTCACCGTGGTGGCGACCGGCGGCGTCGCTTCACTCTTCCATGGAGCGACAATGGCGATCGACCATTTCGACTCCGACCTCACCATTCGCGGCATGCTGGAAATCTGGCGCCGCAACGCAACGAAAAAGGCCTGATGGCGAAATCCAAGAACGACGAACTCGTGTTCCTGCCGCTCGGCGGGTCCAACGAGATCGGAATGAACTTCAACCTGTACGGCTTCGGGCCGGCGCACGACCGCAAGTGGATCGTCGTCGACCTGGGCGTGACGTTCGGCGACCAGACGACCCCGGGGGTCGAGGTGATCCTGCCGGACCCTGAGTACATCGAGCAGTACGCCGACCGCATCCTGGGCATCGTGCTGACCCACGCGCACGAGGACCATATCGGCGCGGTGGCCTGGCTGTGGCCGCGGATGAAGGCGCCGGTATACGCCACGCCCTTCACGGCCTTCATCCTGCGCGAGAAGCTGCGCGAGGCCGACCTCTTGGACGAGGTGTCGATCACCGAGGTGCCGCTGGGCGGCTCCATCGAGCTGGGCCCGTTCAAGCTGGACCTGATCACCCTGACCCATTCGATCCCGGAGCCGAACGGCCTGGCGATCCGCACGCCGCTGGGCACGATCCTGCACACCGGCGACTGGAAGATCGACCCCGACCCCCTGCTGGGCGGAGTGACCGACGAGGATGCCATCCGCCGGCTGGGCGACGAGGGCGTGCTGGCGATGGTCTGCGACTCCACCAACGTCTTCGTGGACGGCCATGCCGGTTCGGAGGCCGAGGTCCGCGTAGCCATGACCAACCTGATCGGCGGGCTGAAGGGCAAGGTGGCCGTCGCCTGCTTCGCGTCCAACGTGGCGCGGATGGACAGCGTGATCCGCGCCGCCGAGGCCGCGGGGCGTCGGGTCTGCCTGGCAGGCCGGTCGATGCACCGGATGGCGGCGGCGGCGAAGTCCGTGGGGCTGATGCAGGACATCCAGCCGTTCCTGGACGACACCGAGGCCAAGCACCTGCCCGAGAACAGGGTGCTGTACCTGTGCACCGGCAGCCAGGGCGAGCCGCGGGCGGCCCTGGCGCGGATCGCCGAGGGCACCCACCCGCACGTGAACCTGGGGGCGGGCGACTCCGTGGTGTTCTCCAGCCGGGTGATCCCCGGCAACGAGATCCCGATCCGCAACCTGCAGAACAAGCTGACCGAGCGGGGCGTGCGGCTCTACACCGAGCGCGACCATCCGGGCATCCACGTGAGCGGCCACCCGTGCCGCGACGAACTGGCCGAGATGTACCGGTGGGCGCGGCCGACCATCGCGGTGCCCACCCACGGCGAGCGCCGCCACCTGATGGAGCACGCCGCCTTCGCCCGCGACCTGCAGGTGCCGCAGCAGGTGACGCCGCGCAACGGCGACATGGTGCGCCTGGCCCCCGGCCGGGCCGAGATCATCGACGAGGTGCCGGCCGGCCGCCTGTTCGTGGACGCCGGGGTGATGACGCCCGAGAACGGCGAGGCCCTGCGCGAGCGTCGGCACGCGGCGTTCAACGGCGTGGTGGCGGTGTCGGTCGTTCTGGACGGCCGCGGCAAGATCGCCAGCGGGCCGCAGGTGCGGGCCCTGGGCCTGCCCACCGAGGACGAGGACCACCTGGACGAGGTGCTGGACGAGCTGGCCGACGAGGCGGAAGAGGCGATCAAGCGGCTGAAGGGCGACCAGAAGGAACTGGACGACAGCATCGAGACCGCGATCTCCCGCGCCGTGAAGAAGGCCAGCCAGCGGATCTGGGGCCGTCGGCCGGTCGTCGAGACGACGGTGCTGCGCATCTAGCTCGCCTGTTGCCCCGCGTTCGAAGCGCGGGTTTGATGGCGGGCGCGAGACGCGGGAAGCGCGCCGCTGCGTGGCAGGGGAGGCCGCTTCAGATGTCAGCGTACCGCGGCGTCCGCATCGTCGATTTCAGCCAGGGCGTGGCGGGGCCGATGGCGACCATGCTGCTGGGCGATCTCGAGGCCGAGGTGGTGAAGGTCGAGCCGCCGGGCGGCGACCGGATGGCGAGCCACCCGGGCTACCTCGCCTGGAACCGCAACAAGCAGGTGGTGACCCTGGACCTCGAGACGGGTGAGGGCCTGGCTGCGGCGAAGGCGCTGGTCGCCGGGGCGGACGTAGCGCTGTTCGACGCCGCGCCAGGGCGGCTGGAGGCGCTAGGACTCGACGGCGCGAACCTGACGGCGGCGTATCCGCACCTGGTCCACGCCTGGATGCCGCCCTACGGGACCACGGGCGTCTGGAGCGACCTGCCGGCGCACCACAGCCTGCTGGCCGGGCTGACGGGCGTGGCCTTTCGCCAGGGGGCGTGGAGCGATGCTCCCATCCACCTGGTGATCCCTATCTGCTGGTACGCCCAGGCGGTGCTGGGGGCCGGCGCCATCGGGGCGGCGCTGTTCGAACGTTCGCGTAGCGGCCGGGGCCAGGCCCTGACGGTCAGTGGCCTGCACGGCTCGGCGCAGGCGGCGCCGCCGGCCCTGGTGCTGAGCGAGCCGCCGCTGCCGCGGGGCACGCCGCCGGGGGCAAACCCGCGCTACCGCCTCTACCAGGGCTCGGACGGGGAATGGTTCTTCCTGGGCACGCTGTTCACCGGCTTCTATCGCAAGGCTTTCGAGGTCCTGGGCCTGGAGGACGCCTTCGACGCGCTGGAGGCCGACATGCTGGCGGCCCGCGACCTGCTCGAGGGCATGTTCTTGACCCGCACCCGCGACGAATGGCTGGCGGCGCTGCGGGCCAACGACGTGCCGTGCGCGCCGGTGGGATCGCGGGAAGCCTGGTTCGCCGGCGCGGCGGTGGCGGAGGGAGGCTTGCGGCTCGTGCTGCCGCATCCGGAGCTGGGGGAGGTCGCGATGCCGGCGCCGCCGGTGAAGTTCGGCGCGACGCCGGCCAGCGTCAGGGCGTTGCCGCAGGTGGTCGGCGAAGCCCCCGCCTGGCCTGCGAAGGGAGCCGATCCCGCCCGCGCCGCACCCGCCGGCGGACCGCTGGCCGGTGTCAGGGTATTGAACCTTGGGACGGTGATCGCCGGCGCCTATGCCGGGACGATCCTGGCGCAGCTTGGCGCCGACGTGATCAAGATCGAGCCGCGCGAGGCCGACATGTTCCGGTCCGACGGCTCGCAGTTCCTGGCCTACAACCGGGGGACCCGGGGGCTTGGCCTCGACCTCAAGCGCCCGGAGGGCCGGGACCTGCTTCTGGATCTGGTCCGCGGCGCCGACGTGGTGATCGACAACTACCGGCTGGGCGTGCGCGGGCGTCTCGGGATCGACTATGCGGCGCTGAAGGCGGTGAACCCGCGGATCGTGTCCTGCTCGATCAACGCCTATGGCGAGACCGGCGCGCGGGCGGCCCTGCCGGGGTTCGACCCGCTGCTGCAGGCCGAGGGCGGGATGATGGCGGCGCAGGGTGGGGACGGTGATCCGATCCTGCACACCATCGCGGTGAACGATATCGCCACGGCGGCGACGGTCGCTTCGGCGGTCGTGGCGGCGCTGAACGCGCGGGAACGGACCGGAGAGGGGCAGGAGGTCCTGACCAGCCTGATGGCCCAGAGCCTGCTCTTCCAGTCGGGCGAGCTGGTGACCTACGACGGGCGGCCGCCGAACGACCTGGGCGGGGTCGACTGCCTGGGGGTGTCCGCGTTGCATCGCTACTACGCCTGCACCGACGGCTGGATCGGGCTGGTGGCGGAGACGGCGGACGCGGCGCAGGCCGTGGGCCGCGTCCTGGGCGTGGAGATCGGGGAGGCGCCGCTGGCCGAGCCGCGGGATGGGGCCCTGGCCGAGCGGATCGCCGCGGCGCTGGCGGAGTGGATCCGGGCCGAGGCGCTGGCGGCGCTGCGGAGCGCGGGGGTCGCGGCGGCGCCGGTCCTGCGCGGCGGCGAGGCGCTGGATGACGATTTCCTGGCGCAGAACGGTTTCGTGGAAGGCTGGGCGCATCCGCGGCTGGGGCCGATGGTCACCGCAAAGGGCTACGCCGAGTTCAGCCGCACGCCGGGTGGGTTCCGTCGCCCGACGCCGGACCTGGGCCAACATTCGGCGGAGGTGCTGGCCGACTACGGGATCGCGCCGGACCGGATCGCCGCGCTGATGGCGGCGGGGGCCGTGTTCTAAGGCCGCACCTCGTGCCGCAACGTGATCTCGCGCGCCGGCCCGCGGCGGCGTATAGGCGAGGCATGATCGGGAAACTGAACCACGTGGGCGTCGCCACGCCCTCCATCGAGCAGTCGGTCGCCATGTACCGCGACATGCTGGGCGCCACGAAGATCGGCGAGAAGTTCGCCATGCCGGAGCAGGGCGTCTGGGTCTGTTTCGTGGATCTGCCGAACAGCCAGATCGAGCTGATCGAGCCCTATGGCGAGGCCTCGCCGCTGAAGAACTTCCTGGAGAAGAACCCGGCGGGCGGCCAGCACCACATCTGCTTCGAGGTGGAGAACATCGAGGCGGCGCGCGACGACTTGGTCGCCAAGGGCGCCACCGTGCTGAACGGCGGCAAGCCGCGGATCGGCGCGCATGGCGCCCCGGTGATCTTCGTCCACCCGAAGAACATGGGCGGCGTCCTGGTCGAGCTGATGGAAACGCCGAAGGGCGCGCACTGAGATGGGCCCGTTCACCTCCGTCGCGATCTTCCTGACCATCTGGTGGACGGTGCTGTTCGCCGTCCTGCCCCTGGGCGTGACCAGCCATGCCGAGGCCGGGATCGACAAGGGCGACGGCGGCGATCCGGGCGCGCCGGTGGACCCCAAGCTGAAGAAGAAGTTCGTGACCACGACGCTGGTCTCGGTCGTCCTGTTCGCCATCGTCTGGCTGGTGATAAAGTTCGGCCTGATCACGTTGCCGAACTTGCCCAGCACCTACTGAGGAACCGGAAAGCCGCCTCATCGTTGCCAAGGTTCCAGCGGCAAGGCTATCAGGTCGCCTCCTGCTGACCTGAGAGCCCCAGATTCCAATGCGCCTTTCGCGATACTTCATGCCGACCCTTCGCGAGGCGCCCGCCGACGCGCAGATCGTGTCGCATCAATTGATGCTGCGTGCGGGCCTGATCCGCCAGGAGGCGGCCGGCATCTACGCCTGGCTGCCGCTGGGCCTGAAGGTGCTGAAGAAGATCGAGCAGGTTGTGCGCGAGGAGATGAACCGCGCCGGCGCCGTCGAGATCCTGATGCCGACCCTGCAACTCGCCGACCTGTGGCGCGAGAGCGGCCGGTACGAGGCCTATGGCGACGAGATGCTGCGCATCAAGGACCGCCACGAGCGGGACCTGCTGTACGGCCCCACGGCGGAGGAGGTGGTGACCGACATCTTCCGCAGCTACATCAAGTCGTACAAGGACTTGCCGAAGAATCTTTACAACATCCAGTGGAAATTCCGCGACGAGCGCCGGCCCCGGTTCGGGGTGATGCGCGGCCGCGAGTTCCTGATGAAGGACGCCTACAGCTTCGACATCGACGAGGCGGCGGCGCGGCGGTCGTACAACCGGATGTTCCTGGCCTATCTGAACGTCTATGCGCGGCTGGGGCTGAAGGCGATCCCCGTGCGGGCCGACACTGGTCCGATCGGCGGCGACCTCAGCCACGAGTTCATCATCCTGGCCGAGACCGGCGAGAGCGAAGTGTTCGCGCACCGCGACCTGGTCGAGATGGGCGCGCCCGGGCCCGACATCGACTGGGAGGGAGACCTGCAGCCGCTGGTCGACAAGCGCACCCAGCTCTACGCCGCCTCGGACGAGATGCACGATGCGGCCGCCTACGAGGCCCTGCCCGAGGACAAGCGGATGACCGCCCGCGGGATCGAGGTGGGTCACATCTTCTATTTCGGCACGAAGTACTCCGCGCCGATGAAGGCCAACGTCACCGGCCCGGACGGCAAGGACACGCCGGTGCAGATGGGCTCGTACGGCGTGGGCGTTTCGCGGCTGGTGGGCGGGATCATCGAGGCCAGCCACGATGACGCCGGCATCATCTGGCCCGACGCCGTGGCGCCCTTCGGGGCCGCGGTGCTGAACCTGCGCGTCGGCGACGCCGGCTGCGACGCGGTGTGCGAGCAGGCCTACAAGGCGCTTTCGGACGCCGGCCTCGACCCGCTGTACGACGACCGCGACGACCGGCCCGGCGCCAAGTTCGCGGCCACTGACCTGGTGGGCATCCCTTGGCAGATCATCGTCGGGCCCAAGAGCGTGGCCGAGGGCGTCGTCGAGCTGAAGCGCCGGGCCGGCGGCGAACGCCAGACCCTGCCGCTGGACGCGGCGCTCAAGGTCATCACTGGATGAGCCAACCCTCCGCCGTCACGGGCGGCCGCGCCGCGCCGTTCGGCCTTTGGGAGCGGATGCTCGCCGGCCGCTACCTGCGCGCCAAACGGCATCAGGGCGGCGTGGCGCTGATCTCGATCATCTCATTCGTCGGCATCATGCTGGCGGTGGCGACGCTGATCATCGTGATGTCGGTGATGAACGGGTTCCGCAGCGAGCTGCTGGGCCGGATCCTCGGCTTCCAGGGCCATGTGTTCGTCACCGGCGGCGTGCTGGACGGCGCCGAGCGCGACCGGGCGACGGCGGCGATCCTCAAGGTGCCGGGCGTCACCCAGGCGGCGCCGATCATCGAGGCCCAGGCCATCGCCATCGGACCCAGCCAGATCACCGGCGCCCTCGTGCGCGGGATCGGGCCCAAGGACCTGCGCGAAACGACACTGGTCTCGGGCAACATCACCCAGGGATCGCTGAAGGGCTTCGGCGAGGGCGAATACGGCGGCGACGTGATCGTGCTGGGCGAGCGGCTGGCGCAGCAGCTGGGCGTGCGGCCGGGCGACACGGTGACCCTGATCTCCCCGGCGGGCGGCGCGACTGCGTTCGGGGGTACGCCCTTGCAGAAGCCCTACACGGTGGGCGCCACCTTCAGCGTCGGGATGAGCCAGTACGATCAGGCCTATATCTACATGCCGCTGGCCCAGGCCCAGCTGTTCTTCGGCCGGGAAGACACGGCGGACGCCATCGAGGTGCGGGTGAGCAACCCGGACCAAGCCGCGAAGCTGAAAGGGCCGATCACGAAAGCCGTTGGGCCTGCCGCGATCGTCAACGACTGGACCCAGCGGGACAGCTCGTTCTGGGGCGCGCTGAAGGTCGAGCGCAATGTGATGCGGCTGATCCTGATGCTGCTGGTGGCCATCGCGGCCATGAACATCATCTCGGGCCTGGTCATGCTGGTGAAGAACAAGGGCCGGGACATCGCCATCCTGCGGACCATGGGGGCGGGGCAGGGGTCGATCCTGCGCATCTTCTTCATGGCCGGCGCCGGGGTCGGCGCGCTGGGCACGGCGGCGGGCCTGATCATCGGCGTGCTGTTCTGCGCCTACATCGGGCCGATCCAGGGCTTCGTCGAATACGTCACCGGCCAGGCGGTGTTCGCCTCGGACGTCTATTACCTGTCGCGCATCCCGGCCAAGGTGGACTGGGCCGAGGTGGCCCTGATCGTCTCCTGGTCGCTGGGGATGAGCTTCCTGGCCACCCTGCCGCCCTCGTGGCGGGCCTCGCGCCTCGATCCGGTGGAGGCGCTGCGCTATGAGTGAGCCGGTGCTGTCCATCCGCGGGCTGGAGCGGACCTATGTCACGGCCGCCGGCGCCCTGACCGTCTTGCGCGGGGTGGACCTGGACGTGCGGCCCGGCGAGATCGTCGGGCTGATCGGGCCGTCGGGCTCGGGCAAGTCCAGCCTGCTGCACGCGGCGGGCCTGCTGGAGCATCCCAACGCCGGCAAGATCTCGATCCAGGGCGTGGACTGCTCGAACCTGGGCGAGCGCGAACGCACCCGGGTGCGCCTGGCGACCATCGGCTTCGTCTACCAGTTCCACCACCTGCTGCCGGAGTTCTCGGCGCTGGACAACGTGGCCCTGCCGATGATGATCGCCGGCGTCGACCGGCGCACGGCCAGCGAGCGGGCGACCAAGCTCCTGGCGGACCTGGGCCTGAAGGAGCGGGTGCATCACCAGCCGGCCCAACTGTCGGGCGGCGAGCAGCAGCGGGTGGCGATCGCGCGGGCCCTGGCCAATGCGCCGCGGCTGCTGCTGGCGGACGAACCCACCGGCAACCTCGACCCGACGACCTCGGGGGCCGTGTTCGAAAACCTCTACGCCCTGGCGAGAAGCCAAGGGGTGGCCGCGGTGGTCGCCACCCACAACCTCGAACTCGCCAGCCACATGGACCGGGTGTTCGCCCTGAAGGACGGCCACCTGGAAGAGCAGCCGCGCTAAGTTCGCGGTGGGGCATGGGCCCAACCGTGCGATCGGGCCTGAACCGCCGCGCACCGACGCCCAAGGCCGCGCCGAACCGTGTCGGTTGTGCGACGGACGGCGCCGGTAGGTCTGGCGAACGCGCCGATGGCCAACTACCAAATCGGGCTCGTCCAGGACGTCGCATGCCCGCACGATTTGCTCTTTCGCCGCCCCCGGCCCGCGTGGCGTTCTGGGCCGGGATCTTCTGGTCTGCCTTCATCGCCCACAGCCTGCTGTACAAGGTGGTGCTCGACCCGGACGAGACGGCGCCCGCAACCGTGATCCTGCGAAGCCTGCACCTCAACGGGCTCATCGTGCTGCTGGGTGCAGGCCTCAGCGTCGCCACCTGGCCTCTGCTAGTGCGCATCTCCCGGCAGACTTCGAGACTCCAGGCCCTCGCCGCCCTGGGCCTCATCGCAGGGCTGAGCCTGGTGTTCGAGCCCCTGCAGAGGCTCACCGTCGGGGAGCTCGGCGGCGCCCGGAAGATCGCCGGCTTCACCTGGACCGAGGCGGCCAAGGCCTGGTTGTTCTGGATCGCTCCGTTCGGTCTTTGGATGGTCGGCGGTCTGGCGCTGCTGCATCAGGCCCGCGCGCGCGACCGAGAACGAAGCCTGTCCGCCGCCAAGGCGGAAGGGCAGGCCGCCCAGATGCGCGCGCTGCACTATCAGATCAGCCCGCACTTCCTCTTCAACACGCTGAACTCGATATCTGCGCTGATCCTCTCGCGCCGATATCGGCAAGCCGAGGCGATGGTGACGGACTTGGCTCGGTTCTTCCGAGCCACCCTGGACACCGATCCCCTGGCCGACGCGCGTCTCGCCGACGAGATCGAACTGCAGCGCCGCTATCTGGCGATCGAGCAGGTGCGATTCGCCGACTTTCTGGACGTGGTCTTCGAAACGCCGCCGGATCTGGCGGATGCGGCCGTGCCGCCGCTGATCCTGCAGCCGCTCATCGAAAATGCGATCAAGCATGGATTGCACGGGCCGGGGCGGCTGACGACCGTGCGACTGTCGGCCGCCCGCGATGGCGGCGAGTTGGTTCTGACGGTGGAAGACGACGGACGCGGCCCGCGCGATCACGATGTGACCCTGGGCGTGGGCTTGTCCAACGTGACGGCGCGGCTGGCCGCGCGGTTCGCCGGGCGCGCGCAGATGCGGGTCGAGCGGTGCGCGCCCGGGTTTCGGGTCACGCTACGCCTCCCATTGCTTTGGCTGCCACCGGCGAAGGCGCTCGCGTGAGGAAGCTGCGCGCGCTGGCGGTGGACGACGAGGCGTTGGCCTTGATGCGGCTCGAGGCGCTGCTTCGGCGCATCGCCGGGGTCGAACTGGTCGCCGTGGCCCGGACGGCCTCCGAGGCGCTGGCGCGGCTGGCGGAGGGCGGGATCGACGTGGTCCTGCTCGACATCCGACTCACAGGCAGCGACGGGTTCGAGGTGGCTGCGGCGCTACGCGCCCCGGCGGCTCCCCAGGTGATCTTCGTCACCAGTTTCGACGAGTATGCGGTACGGGCCTTCGACGTCGCGGCCACCGATTTCCTCATGAAGCCGGTGGAGGCGGCGCGGCTCAGCGTGGCGTTGGAGCGGGCCCGGGAGGTGGTGCGGAGTCGGGCGGCGATTGCGCAGCAGTCGCAGGGGGCCGTCCAGGATCGGGCCATCTGGCTGGCGCTCCGGGACGGCGCGGTGCAGGTTCGGCTGTCCGAAATCCTCTATGTGGAAGCGGAGGGCGACTATGTCCGCGTCCATACGGAGGGGACCGCGCACTTCCTGCGACGGACGATCGGCGGGCTGGCCGCCGAACTGGACCCCACCCGGTTCCTGCGGATCAGTCGATCCGCCATCGTGCAGATCGCCCGGCTCAAGGCCGTGGCCCGTCGCGGGCGTCGCGGCGTCTGGGTGGCGCTGGACGACGGTCGCGAACTGAAGGTCGGTCGGACCTATGAGGGCGACGTCTGGCGCAGGCTGGCCTGAGCCGATCTCGCGCCCGCCGCCCCGAGGGCAGCGGGCGCGGCGCCGTTCAGGCGGCCTGGAGGCGGCGCCGGGCCCGCAGCGCCGTGCCGGCCATGCCAAAGCCGCCAATCAGCAGCGCCCATGTCGCGGGCTCGGGCACGGCGGTGACGTCGGCGGCTCTCATGGCGACGTTGTCCAGCCGGACAGTGTCGACGCCTGAGGACCAGTCCCCCATGACCATCACGAACTCGAGGTCGGCCATGATCGCGGCGAACAGGTCCTCGGAGACCGGGCCGACCACATTGCCGATGGAGCCCACGTAGAAGTTGGCCGCGGTGAGCTGGACACTGAACGGCGCCAGGCTGGACCCCGGCAGGCCGTCCCAGCGGCTGAAGATGCGCTGGTTGCCGGCGCCCTTGAGGACCACGAGGGAGCGTTCGTCATAGGACCTGCGGTTCGCCGAGAGCTCGAAATCGAAGGAGCCGCCGAGATAGTCCGACATATCGCCCAGATAGGCGGTCGGGGCGACGAAGCCCCAGCCGGCAAGACCGTGCGTCTTGGTGATGCTGCCGGTCGTGGCGTCGTACGTGACGTCCTGCCGGGCCGAGTTGTCGTAGGCGCCGAAGCGCCAACCGTCGCTGCCGGTGTCGAACGTTGAGGTGATCGTGGTCGCCGCGGCGGCGCCGGAGGCGCCGAGCACGACGAAGGCGGCGGCTGCGGCCGCCAGACTTGCTCTGAACACAGGGGGGACTCCTTACAAACCGGGGCGCAGACGCCGCGCCCATCCGGTGGTAGGCGCGGCGGCGCGCTGGACGCGAACCCCTTGCGGCGAAGCGTGGCGACGGCGGGCCGAAGCGCGGCGGCCCGACACGCCCGAGACTGCCACCGCAACGCGCGCGGCGCGCTTTGAGGCCTGACCTTGCCCAGATGGCTTGGCGGCCCGCGGCGGATCGGCTCACATCGGCGGCATGCGCCTGATCATCGATACGGATACCGCCGGCGACGATGTCTTCTCGCTGATGATCGCCCTTACGCGGCCGGGCGTGAGCGTGGAGGCCATCACCATCGCCCACGGCAACGTGGGCTTCGCCCAGCACGCGGAGAACGCCCTGGCGACGCTTGAGGCGTGTGGGCGGGCGGCCGAGGTTCCGGTCTATCTGGGCGCGGAGCGGCCGCTCAGCCGCGCCCCGCTGGCGGCGAGCTATGTGTTCGGGGCCGACGGCATGAGCGACAGCGGCTTTCCGCGCGCCGCGCAGCGGCCGGAGCCGGGGGAGGCGGCCGACCAGATCGTCCGGCGGATCATGGCCGAGCCGGGCGAGATCACCCTGTTGGCCCAGGCGCCGCTGACCAACCTGGCGCTGGCGGTGATGACGGAGCCCCGGATCGCGCAGGCGTGCCGCCATCTCTGGATCATGGGCGGGACCGACAACGGGGTCGGCAACGTGACGCCTGCGGCCGAGTACAACCTCTATGTGGATCCCGAGGCGGCGAAGATCGTGCTGGCGGCCGGGTTCGACGTCTCGATCGTCACCTGGACCGTGACCCTGCGCGACGGCCTGTTCACCGCGGACCAACTGGCCGAGCTGGCCGCGCTGCAGACGCCGCGGTCGCGGTTCTTCACGGCGGTGAACCGCGCCTCGCTCGATTTCGCGCAGAAGACGCAAGGGCTGGGCGGCAGCCTGCACCCGGACGCCCTGACGTGCGCGCTGGCGCTGGACGAGGCGCTGATCCTGGATGCGGAGATGTGCGCCGTGGACGTGGAGACCAAGGGCGAGCTCACCCGCGGCTATCTCAGCGTCTCGCACCCGATCCTGCCCGACGCGGAGCTCGCGGACCCCGAACTCGTACGCAAGCCTCCGAACGCCCGGGTGATCAAGTCCGCCGACCGCGAAGGCTTCTTCGCGGCGATGAAGGCGGCGCTGGCCTAGGACGGGAAGCCCGGGCGGGCGGCGGCTTGATTTTTCGCCGCTTTCCCCCTACATGCGCCGCTCCAATCCACACGCAGGTGTTCGGCTTGGCCGGGGAGACATCCCGTCCCAGTCCGTTCCGGTCCTCTTCGGAGGGTTTGCCTGCGGCGGTCCAACCGGAAGAAAGACGAGACACAGACTATGGCTCTGCCTGAATTCTCCATGCGCCAGCTCCTGGAAGCCGGCGCCCACTTCGGCCACCAGACGCACCGCTGGAACCCGAAGATGGACAAGTACATCTTCGGCTCGCGCTCCAACATCCACATCATCGACCTGTCGCAGTCGATCCCGCTGCTGCATCAGGCCCTGGTGAAGGTGCGCGAAGTCGCCGCCGGCGGCGGCCGCATCCTGTTCGTCGGCACCAAGCGCCAGGCGTCGGAGCCGATCGCCACGGCCGCGCGCCGCTGCGCCCAGTACTATGTGAACCACCGCTGGCTGGGCGGCACGCTCACCAACTGGCGCACCGTATCCGGCTCGATCGCGCGCCTGCGCGAAGTCGACAGCCTGGTGGCCGGCGAAGGCCAGGGCCGTTCCAAGAAGGAACTGCTGCAGCTGACGCGCGAGCGCGACAAGCTGGAGCTGAGCCTGGGCGGCATCAAGGACATGGGCGGCATCCCCGACCTGATGTTCGTGATCGACACCAACAAGGAAGCGATCGCGATCCAGGAAGCCCGGAAGCTGAACATCCCGGTCATCGCCATCCTGGACACCAACTCGAACCCGGACGGGATCACCTATCCGATCCCCGGCAACGACGACGCGGCCCGCGCGATCCAGCTGTACTGCGACCTGCTGGCCGACGCCGTCCTGGACGGCCTGGCCGCCGGCCAGTCGGCGGCGGGCGTCGACCTGGGCGCTTCGGAAGCTCCGATTGAGCCGACGCTGGCGCGCGAGCTGACGCCGGAAGCCGTGGCCGAGCCCGAGGTCACCGCGCCGGAAGCTGCGGCCCTCGAAGCCGAGATGACCGGCGCCGAAGCTCCCGCGGCGGATGCGGCGAGCGAAGACCAGGCCGGCTGAGCGCCCCTCGGGCGCGCAGCTGTCACAAAACCCTGACGGCGGGCCCTCACATGGGGGTCCGTCGTGATTCAACGAGACCTATAAGGAGCTGACCATGGCGGAAATCACCGCTGCGCTGGTCAAGGACCTGCGCGAAAAATCCGGCGCCGGCATGATGGACTGCAAGAAGGCCCTGACGGAGAACGGCGGCGACGTCGAAGCTTCCATGGACTGGCTGCGGACCAAGGGCCTGGCCAAGGCGGCCAAGAAGGCCGACCGCGCCGCCGCTGAAGGCCTGGTGGCCGGCAAGATCGCGGCCGACGGCAAGACCGGCGTGCTGGTCGAGTTCAACGCCGAGACCGACTTCGTCGCCAAGAACGACGGCTTCCAGAACGCCGCCCGCGAGTTCGCGGACGTGGCGCTGGCGACCGACGGCGACGTGGAGGCCATCCGCGCCGCCAAGACCTCGAAGGGCGAAGTCGTCCAGGACGCGATCACCAACCTGATCGCGACCATCGGCGAGAACATGCAGCTGCGCCGCTCGGCCAAGCTGTCGGTCTCGCAGGGCGCCGTGTCGCTCTACCTGCACAACGCGCAGGGCGAGGGCGTGGCGCGCATGGGCGTGCTGGTGGCGATGGAAGGCGGCGGCGACGTGGCCAAGCTGCAGGACGTCGGGCGCAAGATCGCCATGCACGTGGCGGCCACCGCGCCGCTCGCGCTGTCGACCGACGAGCTCGACCCCGAGGTCGTGGCCAAGGAGCGTGAGATCCAGACCCAGACGGCGATGGAATCGGGCAAGCCCCGCGAGATCGCCGAGAAGATGGTCGAGGGCCGGATTCGCAAGTGGCAGGAAGAAGTGGTGCTGCTGAAGCAACCCTTCGTCATGAACCCGGACCAGACCATCGAGCAGCTGGTCGCCGAAACCGCCAAGGAAACCGGCGCGCCGGCGGCCTTGAAGGCTTTCGTGCGCTTCGCCCTCGGCGAAGGCGTCGAGAAGGCCCCCGAAGGCGACTTCGCCGCCGAGGTGGCGTCGATGACCGGCAAGGCCTAGGACCTACCGACTGACTCCCAAGGGCGCGGCGCGTTAGACGCACCGCGCCCTTGTTGTATGTTCTACCCGCTGCTCAGGATTATCGACTCATGGCCGACGCCCCCCGCTACAAGCGCATCCTCCTGAAGCTTTCGGGCGAGGCGGGTGTCGGCGGCGACGGCTTCGGGATCGATCCCAAGACTCTGGGCGCCGTCTGCGAGGAGATCGCCCAGGTCGCGAAGGCCGGCGTGCAGATCTGCGTCGTCGTCGGCGGCGGCAACATCTTCCGCGGCGCGGCCCTGGCCGAGGCCGGCATGGAGCGGGCCAGCGCCGACTACATGGGCATGCTGGCGACGGTGATGAACGCCCTGGCCCTGCAGGCCTCGCTGGAGAAGCTGGGCGTCTACACGCGCGTGCAGTCGGCCATCCCGATGGAAGCGGTCTGCGAGCCCTACATCCGCCGCCGGGCGCTGCGGCACCTGGAGAAGGGGCGGGTGGTGATCTTCGCCGCCGGAGTCGGCGCGCCGTTCTTCACCACGGATTCGGGCGCAGCGCTGCGCGCGGCCGAGATGGGCTGCGAGGCGCTGTTCAAGGGCACCAGCGTCGACGGCGTCTACACCGCCGACCCGAAGAAGGACGCCGGCGCCAAGCGCTACGAGACCTTGAGCTATCACGACGTCCTGGCCAACAACCTCAAGGTCATGGACGCCTCCGCCGTCAGCCTGATGCGCGAGAACCATATCCCCATCGTGGTGTTCAACATCCGCGAGCGGGGCAACCTCCTGAAGGTCCTCAACGGCGAAGGCGTCTTCACGACCATCGCCTAGCCGCTAAACTCGGCCCCCAAAGAAATTCCCGAGACGGAGACGCCGCCATGGCCACGACCGAAAAGCCCGTGCTCTCGAAGTACAAGGACCGCATGGACAAGGCCGTCGCGGCGCTGCAGGAGGAGTTCGGCTCCCTGCGCACCGGCCGCGCCTCGGTCAGCCTGCTGGACCAGATCCGCGTCGACGCCTACGGCTCGTCCACGCCGCTGAACCAGGTGGGCGCGATCAGCGTCCCCGAGCCGCGCATGATCACCATCAACGTGTGGGACCGGGCCCTGGTGGTGTCGGTGGAGAAGGCGATCCGCGCCTCGGACCTCGGCCTGAACCCCGTGGTCGACGGCACGACGCTGCGCCTGCCGATCCCGCCGCTCACCGAGGATCGCCGCAAGGAGCTGGCGAAGCTGGCCGGCAAGTACGCCGAACAGCAGCGGGTGGCCGTGCGCAACGTGCGCCGCGACGCGAACGAGGACTGCCGCAAGGCCCAGAAGGACGGCGTCATCAGCCAGGACGAGGAGAAGCGTTTCGAGGCGGAGGTGCAGAAGATCACCGACGAAGCCATCAAGCGCGTGGACGAAGCCTTGAAAACAAAAGAACAAGAGATCATGCACGTTTGACGCCCGCGTAAGGACCAGCGTTCCCTCATGGCCGCCGCCGAGAAGCCACCGTCTGCGGACGCCCCAGGGGATGACCGGGGGCTGACGCCGCCCCTGCACGTCGCGATCGTCATGGACGGCAACGGACGCTGGGCCAAGCAGCGCGGCCTGCCGCGCTCCCTGGGACATCGGGCCGGTGTGGAGGCCCTGAAGCGCACCGTCTCGGCCGCCGCCAAGCTGGGCGTGGGCTCGCTCACGGTGTTCGGCTTCTCCACCGAGAACTGGAGCCGTCCGGCCGCCGAGGTCGCCGAGCTGATGGCCCTGCCCAAGCGCTATTTCGAGACGGACCTCGCCCGCCTGCACCGCGAAGGCGTTCGGGTGCGGGTGATCGGCCGCCGGAACGGCCTGTCGAACGACCTCCTCAAGCTGATCGACGATGCGCGCGAGCGGACGAAGGACAACACAGCCTTCAACCTGAACATCGCCTTCAACTACGGCGGACAGGCCGACATCACCGACGCGGCGCGCCGGTTCGCCGAGGACGTGGCCGCCGGCCTGCGCAGCCCGGAAGACCTCGACGAGGCGCTGTTCGGCAGCCTGCTGGCCACCGCCGGCACGCCGCCGCCGGACCTGATCGTGCGGCCGTCGGGCGAGCAGAGGCTCTCCAACTTCCTCCTGTGGGAGGCCGCCTATGCCGAACTGGTGTTCCAGGACGTGCTGTGGCCCGACTACGGCGAGGAACACCTGAAGGCCGCGCTGGCGGAGTTCGCCGCGCGGGATCGGCGCTATGGCGCAATCGTTGCCGATGACGTCCTCGCCGCCGGTTAAGCGGTTCGACTGGACCAACCTCGGCCTGCGCGTCGCGTCGGCCGTGGTGTTGGTGCCAGCGGCGCTTGCCGCCGCCTGGTTCGGCGGCTGGCCGTACCTGGTGCTGATCGCCATCGGCGTCGCCCTGCTCGCGATCGAGTGGGGGGGCATGACCGCGCCGGTCGCGCCCACGCGGGTCGCCGCTGCGGTGGCGGCCGCCGTTTTGATTGCTGTTTTCGTAGGTTACCGCGGAGATTTCATCTGGGCCTGGGGCGCCATAGCCCTGACCGCGGCGGGCGCGGCCGTGGTGGCGCGGGGCGTGGCCGAGCGGCCGGCGGACGCCGCGTTCGGCGTGCTCTACATCGCGCCCGCGGCCCTTTGCCTGGTCTGGCTGCGCGACTCGGACAAGGTCATGTCCCACCAGGGTCACTGGTGGATCATGATGCTGTTCGCGGCCACCTGGGCCGCAGACATCGGCGCCTTCGCGGTTGGCAGCACGCTCAAGGGGCCGAAGCTATGGCCCCGCTTCTCGCCCAACAAGACCTGGTCCGGCTTCATCGGCGGCCTGGCGGCGGCGACGGCGGCGGGCAGCCTGATGGCCGGCATGTCGGTGTTCCAGCTCAACGTCTGGGCTGCGGCCTTCATCGGCCTGGCCGTGGGACTGGCGACCATGGCCGGCGACCTCTGGGAGTCGGCGATCAAGCGCCGGTTCGGGGTCAAGGACTCGGGCGACCTGATTCCGGGTCATGGCGGGTTGCTGGATCGCGTGGATGGGCTGATGTTCGCCGTCGTGGTGATGGCCGCCCTGCGGCTCGCCAACCATTTGGGATGGGGACATTGAGCCTGCCGCGGAAGGTCAGCGTCCTGGGCTCCACGGGATCTATTGGAGTCTCGACCCTGGACCTGTTCGAGCAGGCCGGGGTCGAGGTCGAGATGGTCGGCCTGGCAGCGGGCCGCAATGCGGCGCGGCTGGCCGAACAGGCGCTCCGCTGGCGTCCGCAGCTGGCCGTGATCGAGGACGAGGGCCTGCTGCCGGAGCTGCGGGAGCGCCTCAAGGGATCCGGCATCGCGACGGCGGCGGGCGCGCAGGCGGTCAACGACGTTGCGTCGGCCGACGCCCAGTGGGTGATGTCCGCCATCGTAGGCTTCGCGGGCCTCGCGCCCACCCTGGCCGCGGCCAGGGCCGGAGCGGTGATCGCCCTCGCGAACAAGGAGAGCCTGGTCTGCGCCGGCCCCTCGCTGCTGCGCACCGCCAAGCTGGCCGGCGGCGCCGTCGTGCCCGTGGATTCGGAGCATTCGGCGATCTTCCAGGTCCTGGACCCGCAGGCCGCCGCCCACGTGTCGCGGCTGATCCTGACCTCGTCGGGCGGTCCGTTCCGGGACGCCAGTCGCGAGGAGATGGCCAAGGCGACGCTGGAGCAGGCCCTGGCCCATCCCAACTTCTCGATGGGCGCCAAGATTTCGATCGATTCCGCGACGATGATGAACAAGGGCCTCGAGGTGATCGAGGCCGCCTACCTGTTCTCCATGCCGCCGGAGCGGATCGAGGTCCTGGTCCACCCGCAGCAGATCATCCACAGCCTGGTGGAGTACGCCGACGGCTCCACCCTGGCGCAGCTGGGCCCACCGGACATGCGCCCGCCCATCGCCTGCGCCTTCGCCTGGCCCGACCGCCTGCCGTGGCCGGCGCCCAAGCTGGATCTGGTGAGTGCGGGACCGCTCACCTTCCAGCACCCGGATCCGAAGAAGTTTCCCGCGCTCTCCATCGCCAAGCAGGCCCTGACCGCGGGCGGCCAGGCCCCCGCCGCGATGAATGCGGCGAACGAGCGCGCCGTGTCCGCCTTCCTTGACCGGCGCATCCGCTTTCTCGATATCCCCAATGTGGTGGCGGAGACCCTCGAGCGGATGGACCGCAGCCAGACCTTTTCCACCGCCAACGATGCGGTGGAAAGCGCGCGCGAAACCGACGCCGCAGCCCGCCGTACGGCTGACGAAGTCGTAAGCGGGCTTTTTGCCGCCTGATGGAGTAGAAGCGCCTCATGCAATTGGTGCAGAACGTTCTGCTCTACGTCATCCCGTTCCTTCTGGTGATCGGGGTGGTCATCACAGTCCACGAGCTTGGACACTTCCTGGCGGCCAAGGCCCTGGGGACGAAGATCGACCGCTTTGCGATCGGATTCGGCCGATCCATCGCCGCCTGGACCGACAAGTCCGGTGTGGAATGGCGGCTGGGCTGGCTGCCGATCGGCGGCTACGTCCGCTTCGCCGGCGACGACAACGCCGCCAG
Source organism: Phenylobacterium sp. CCH9-H3 (assembly GCF_001557235.1). Classification (GTDB taxonomy): domain Bacteria; phylum Pseudomonadota; class Alphaproteobacteria; order Caulobacterales; family Caulobacteraceae; genus Phenylobacterium. The sequence continues at coordinate 40,104 of NZ_LSJI01000083.1, forward strand.
CATCCCCGACGCGAACGACCTGGCCCAGATGCGGCGCAAGCTGATCGACGAGGGTAGGGGCGCCGAGATCCCGCGCTACTTCCATTTCAAGCCGATCTGGCAGCGGGCGGTCATCGTCGCCGCCGGGCCGATCGCCAACTTCCTGCTGGCCATCGTGGTCTTTGCCACCCTGCTGATGGCGTTCGGCGAGCCGGTGAGCTCGACCCGCGTGGACAGCGTCGTCGCCGGCAGTCCCGCCGAGCAGGCGGGCTTCCGCAAGGGCGACGTGATTCTCACCGTGAACGGGCGCGAGGTCGACAGCTTCCAGGCCCTGACCGAGAAGATCATTCTCAGCTCGGACACCCCGCTCAGCTTCGTCGTTCGGCGAGGGGAGGCGGAGGTGGCCATCGTCGCCACGCCGCGGCGCGGCCCGGTCGTCGACCAGCTGGGCAAGACCCACATGCTGGGCAAGCTCGGCCTGGGGCACGAGAACCGGCCCGGCGACGTGAGCTTCCGCCGTTACAACTTCCCTGAAGCGGTGGCCGGCGGCGTCGAGCGGACCGTGACGACCATCACGCGCACCGTGGTGTACATCGGTCGCCTGATTGGCGGTCGCGAGAAGGCGGACCAGCTGGCTGGCCCGCTGGGCATGGCCCAGCTCTCGGGCGACCTGACCAAGCGGGCGGCGGCCGAGTCGCCCGACGCCGGCACGTTCGTGCTGAACGGCCTGCTGACGATCTTCCAGCTGATCGGCGTGATCTCGGTGGGCATCGGATTCATGAACCTGCTGCCGGTTCCGGTGCTGGATGGGGGCCACCTCGTGTTCTACGCATACGAAGCGGTCGCGCGGCGCCCTCTTGCCGCCAAGGTTCAAGCCACAGGATACAGGGTGGGTCTTGCGCTTGTTCTCAGTTTGATGTTGTTCGCCACCTGGAACGATTTGCAGCGCCTGCGTGTGTTCAATCTGTTCGGCGGCCTATTCTCTTAGGCCCGTTCGTCCCTCAAACGGCTGATTCGATGCTTAGAACCCGCGCCTCCCGCGCCGCGCTTGCCTCCGGTCTTGCCCTGCTTCTGGGGACAACCGCTCTTATCGCGCCTGGCGTGGCCGCGGCCCAACAGACGCAGGGGGGCGTGGTGCAGCGCATCCTCGTCCAGGGCAACGAGCGGATCGAACCTTCGACCGTGATCTCCTACCTGCCGGTGGGCCCCGGCGAGCCGGTCGACGCGGCCAAGCTCGACCTGGCCATCAAGGCGCTGTTCCGCACCGACCTGTTCTCCGACGTCTCGGTGAACTTCCAGAACGGCGACCTGATCGTCACCGTGGTCGAGAACCCGATCATCAACCGGGTGATCTTCGAGGGGAACAAGGGCCTCAAGGAAGACAAGCTGCGCGACGAGGTCACCGTGCGCCCGCGCGGCATCTTCACCCGCGCCAAGGTCCAGGGCGACGTGCAGCGGATCGTCGAGCTCTACCGGCGCTCGGGCCGGATCTCGGCCAATGTGACGCCGCAGATCATCGAGTTGCCCCAGAAGCGGGTGGACCTGATCTTCAAGATCGAGGAGGGGCCCAAGAGCGGGATCCTCTCGGTCAACTTCCTGGGCAACAAGGCGTTCTCGGACAACGACCTGCGCGACGTGGTCGTCACCGAGGAGACGCGCTGGTTCAAGTTCTTCTCCAGCAATGCGAACTACGACCCGGACCGGCTGGAGTACGACAAGGAGCAGCTGCGCAAGCACTACCGCAACCGCGGCTACTACGACTTCCGGGTCACCTCGGCGGTGGCCGAGCTGGCGCCCGACAAGAACGGGTTCGTCGTCACCTACAACATCGACGAGGGGCCGCGGTACAAGTTCGGCAAGGTGACCGTCGAAACCGAGCTGCAGAAGCTCGACAAGGATGTCCTGACCGCACTGATTCCGATCCGCAGCGGGCAGGAGTACCAGGACGAATCCATCGAGACGGCGACCGACGCCCTGACCTTCGCGGCCGGCGCCGCGGGCTTCGCCTTCGTCGACGTGCGGCCGCGCTACACCCCGGACCGCGACAAGGGGACCGTGGACGTCACCTTCCAGGTCCGCGAGGGCCCGCGGGTCTACGTCGACCGCATCGATATCGTCGGCAACACCCAGACGCTGGACTATGTGATCCGTCGCGAGATGAGCGTGGTGGAAGGCGACGCCTACAATCGCGCCCTGGTCGACCGGTCCCGGCGCCAGATCCGGGCCTTGGGCTACTTCAAGGAAGTCGACATCAGCGAAACGCCCGGCTCGGCGCCCGACCGCACCGCGCTGCAGGTGAGGGTCGAGGAGCAGCCGACCGGCGAGCTCTCGTTCAGCGCGGGCTACTCCTCCGTCGACCAGCTCGTGCTGGACCTGGGCATCTCCCAGCGCAACTTCCGGGGCCGCGGCCAGGACGTCCGCGCGCGGGTGTCGGTGGGCTCCCTGCGTCAGCAGCTGGACTTCTCGTTCACCGAGCCGCGGTTCCTGGGCCGCGACGTGGCCGCGGGCATCGACCTCTACGGCTACCGCTACGACCTGTCGGAGTACTCCGCCTACAAGACCACGACCTACGGCACGACGTTCCGGGCCAACTTCCCGCTCAGCATCGATTCCCGCGGCGCGGTGCGATACACGCTGCGGCAGGACGAGATCGAGATCGACGACTTCTACTGCGACCCCACCTCGGGGGCGATCATCTCGCGGGCGTTCTGCGACCAGGTCGGCACCTTCCTCACCTCGCTGGTGGGCTATGGCGCGCGCCTCGACCGCCGGAACGACTATCTGAACCCGACGCGCGGGTTCTACGTGGACTTCAACCAGGATGTCGCGGGCCTCGGCGGCGACGTGAACTTCGTGCGCACCGACCTGGAGAGCGGCTGGTTCCACGGGTTCAACAAGGACTTCATCCTCTCGGTGACCGGCTCGGCGGGCTACGTGGTCGGGTGGGCCGGGGACAAGGTTCGGATCAACGACCGCTACTACAAGGGCGGCCTGAACTTCCGTGGCTTCGAGACGGCCGGTATCGGGCCGCGCGATACGTCCACGACCCAGGCCGACGCCCTGGGCGGCAAGATGTACGCGATCGGCACCGTCGAACTGACCGTGCCGACCTTCCTGCCCGAGCAATACGGGATCAAGGCGGCGCTGTTCAGCGACTTCGGCACGCTGGGTAAGCTGGACAAGGAAGACAAGGTCTACCAGGCCGGCGACGTGGACTGCCTGCAGCCCACCATCATCAGCCCGACCGACCCGACCCAGTCGATTCCGAACTTCGCCACGCCTGGGACGCGGAACACCTGTATTCGGGACGAGCTTTCGCTCCGGGCCTCGGCCGGCCTCAGCGTCTTCTGGAAATCGCCCATGGGGCCGATCCGCTTCGACTTCAGCCGTGTTTTGGCCAAGGAAGATTACGACAAGGAAGAAACCTTCCGGTTCTCCACTTCAACCAGGTTCTAAGCAAAATGACGTACAAGACCTTCGCCGTGGCCGGTTGCGCCATGGCTCTCGCGCTCACGGGCGCGGCTCCCGCTTTCGCTCAGCAGCCCGCCGCCGCGCCGGCGGCGCCTGCCGCGCCGGCCGTGACCCACGGCGCTCCGACGCCCGGCCTCTGCATCGTCTCGGTCGAGAACGCGATCGGCGCCTCGACGGTCGGCAAGTACGTCAACACCCGTCTGCAGCAGCTGGTCGCCCAGGTGAACGCAGAGCTGAACGCCGAGAAGACCGGTATCGACAACGACGCCAAGGCGCTCGACGGCCAGCGCGCCACGCTGGACCAGAACACCCTGGAACAACGCGCGGCCGCCCTGCAGGTGCGCGCCAACGCCCTGCAACGCAAGGCGCAGCAGCGCGATCGTGAAATCCAGGCCACCGAGCAGAAGGCGATCAACCGCGTCGGCACCGAGATGGAGCCGCTCATCCGGCAGGCCTATCAGCAGAAGCAGTGCTCGATCCTGATCAACCGCAACTCGGTCATCCTGGGCAACCCCGCCTCGGACATCACCCCGCAGGTGGTGACCGCGCTGAACGCCAAGATCACCCAGTTCGCCTTCGATCGGGAACGCCTGGATACGCCGGCTCCGACCGCCGCGGCTCCCGCGGCCGCTCAGCGCCGCTAAGGGCGACGCGCGGGTCGAGTCCGCCTAAAAAGCGATTCATGCCCGACCCGCGCTTCTTCGAAGATCTCGGCCCGGTCCGTCTCGGGGAGCTCGCGACCCTGACCGGGGCCATGCTCGCCGGCCCGGACCTGGGCGAGCGCCGCGTCGATCGCGTCGCCGTGCTGGCCCAGGCCGGCCCTGAAACCATCACCTTCCTGGCCGATCGCCGCTATGCCGCCGCGCTCGCGGAAGTGCGGCCGGGCGCGTGCTTCCTGCCGCCGGGGCTGGAGACGCTGGCGCCCGAGGGCTGCGCCGTCCTCACGACCGCCAGCCCGCAGGCGGCCTACGCGCTGGCCGCGCAGCGCCTCCACCGCCCGAGGCCGGCGGGAATCCAGCCGGTCGCTCCGGACGCCACCCTCGAGAGCGGCGTCGTGCTGGCCCCCGGGGTGGTCGTCGGTCCGGCCGCCCAGATCGGCCGGGGCACGCGGATCGGCGCCAATACGGTGATCGGTCCCGGCGTGGCCATCGGCCGGGATTGCGACATCGCGCCCAACGTGACCATCGGGTTCGCCCTGATCGGCGACCGGGTGAAGATCCTGTCCGGCGCGCGCATCGGCGAGCCGGGCTTCGGCGCCACCGCGGGCCCGAAGGGCCTTATCGACATCCCCCAGCTGGGCCGGGTGATCATCCAGGACGGCGTCTCCATCGGCGCCAACACCACCATCGACCGCGGGGCGTTCGACGACACGGTCATCGGCGAGAACACCAAGATCGACAACCTGGTGCAGATTGCCCACAACGTCCGGGTCGGACGGAACTGCGTCATGGCGGCCCACACGGGGATCTCCGGCAGCGTGGCGATCGGAGACGGCGCCCAGTTCGGCGGCCGGGCCGGTGTCGCCGACCATGTGACCATCGGAGCCGGCGCCCGCGTCGGCGCGGCGGCGGGCGTGATGAAGGACATTCCGGCGGGGGAGACGTGGGGCGGCATGCCCGCGCGTCCGATCCGCCATTGGCTCAAGGAAACCGCGTGGCTCGCCCGGATGGCGCACCGCCGGGCCGGAGGAGAACCATGACGCGCAAGGCGCCGGCGGGCACCGACCCCACCGCCATCGACATCACCGAGGTCCTGGCGCGGATTCCGCACCGCTTCCCCATGCTGCTCGTGGACCGCTGCGAAGAGTACAAGCAGAACGAATCCATCGTCGGCATCAAGTGCGTCACGGTGAACGAGCCCTTCTTCCAGGGCCACTTCCCGGACTATCCGGTGATGCCCGGCGTGTTGCTGATCGAGGCCATGGCCCAGACCGGCGCGGTGCTGATGTCGAAGTCGCTCGAGGTCGATACCGCCGGCAAGGCGATCTTCTTCATGTCGGCCGACAACTGCCGGTTCCGCCAGCCGGTGCGGCCGGGCGACGTGGTCCGGATGCCGGTGCGGGTGGTTCGCCACCGCGGCGACGTGTTCAAGTTCGCGGGCCAGTGCCTGGTGGGCGACAAGGTGGCCGCCGAATGCGAGTTCGCCGCCATGGTCGTGGAGACCTGAAGCCTTGGCCGTCGAGATCCATCCGACCGCGCTGGTCGCCAAGGGCGCGGAACTGGCCGACGGGGTCACCGTCGGGCCATTCTCCATCATCGGCGAGCATGTGCGGATCGGAGCCCGAACCCAGGTCCTGTCGCATGTGGTGATCGAGAACCACACGACGATCGGCGAGGACTGCTCGGTGCGGAACTTCGCCAACCTGGGCGGGCCGCCGCACCATACCGGCTACAAGGGCGAACCCACTCAGCTCGTGATCGGCGACCGCAACAAGCTGTGGGAGCACGTGACGATGCATATCGGCACGGCGGACGGCGGCGGGGTCACCCGCGTAGGCGACGACGGCATGTTCATGGCCACCAGCCACGTGGGCCACGACTGCACCGTGGGCGACAACGTGATCCTGGCCCACTCCGCCACCCTGGGCGGGCACGTCCACGTCGGCGACTTCGTGATGGTGAGCGGCCTGGCGGCGGTGCACCAGTATTGCCGGGTCGGCCGATACTCGTTCATCGGCGGCCTGGCGGCGGTGACCAAGGATGTGATCCCCTACGGCCTGGTGTGGGGCAACCACGCCCACCTCGAGGGCCTGAATCTCGTGGGCCTTAAGCGGCGCAACTTCGGCCGCGAGACGATCGGCGAGTTGCGGTCGGCCTATCGGCTGCTGTTCGCCGAAGAGGGCACGTTCCAGGAGCGGATCGAGGACACCAGCGCCACCTTCGGCCACAGCGCGCCGGTGATGGAGATCATCGACTTCATCCGCGCGGACGCCAGCCGACCGCTCTGCCTGCCCGAGCGGGACGTCTAGTGAACAAGCTGGGGCTGATCGCCGGCGGCGGCAGCCTGCCGGTGGAGATCGCTCAGCACTGCGAGCGGTCGGGTCGGCCGCTGTTCGTGATCCGGCTGAAGGGCTTCGCCGGCACAGACCTGTCGCCCTACGCCGGCGCCGAGGTGGGCCTGGCTGAGATCGGCAAGTGCATGAAGGCGCTGAAGCGCGCCGGCTGCCGCTCGATCTGCCTGGCCGGGAACGTGGCGCGGCCGGACTTCTCCAGCCTGGTCCCCGACCTGCGCGGGCTCATGCTGCTGCCGAAGGTGGTGGCGGGCGCGCGGAAGGGGGACGACGCCCTCCTGCGGGTGCTGGTCGGCGAGTTCGAACGGGAAGGCTTCCAGGTCGAAGGCGCTCACGACGTGATGGAAGACCTGACGTTGGCGGCCGGTCCGCTGGGCGCCCACCGGCCCTCCGACGAGGATCTGGCCGATGCGCGGCGCGCCCTGCACGTCGCCCGGGCCATCGGCGCGCTGGACGTCGGCCAGGCGGCGGTCGTCTCGCACGGGCTGGTGCTGGCGGTGGAGGCCCAGGAAGGCACCGACGCGCTTCTGACGCGCGTCGCCGAGTTGCCGGCGCATCTGAAAGGCCGACCGGGCGCGGGGCAGGGGGTGCTGGCCAAGGCGCCCAAGCCGATCCAGGAAACGCGTGTCGACCTGCCCACCATCGGCCTGGCCACGGTCCAGGGCGTCGCGCGCGCCGGCCTGGCGGGGATCGTGGGCGAGGCTGGGCGGCTCCTGGTGCTGGACCGCGAGGCGACGATCGCACTGGCGGACGAATTGGGCGTGTTCATCCTGGGCGTGGAGCCGGAGGCGCCGTGACCGGGCGGCCGCTCACCGTGATGCTGGTGGCGGCCGAGGCCTCGGGCGACGACCGGGGCGCCGCGCTGGCGCGGGCCCTGAAGCGCAGGCTGGGGCAGGGCGTGCGTCTCGTGGGCGTCGGCGGCGCCCGCATGCGGGCCGAAGGCGTCGAAAGCCCGTTCGACATCGCCGAGCTGTCGATCTTTGGCCTGCTGGAGGGCCTCCTGGCCTATCCCAAGGTCGTCCGGCGCGCCGACGAGACGGCGGCGCTGGCGGCGCGGGAAGCTCCGGACGTCGCGGTGCTCATCGACTCCTGGGGCTTCACGCTGCGCGTGGCCCAGCGGCTGCGCCGGCAGGCGCCGAGGCTGCCGATCGTGAAGTACGTGGCGCCCCAGGTCTGGGCCTCGCGCCCCGGGCGGGCCAGGACCGCGGCGCAGTGGTTCGACCTGCTGCTAACGATCCATGGCTTCGATGCGCCGGCCTTCGAGCGGGAAGGGCTTAAGACGGTCCTGGTGGGCGACGCCACGCTGGCCATGGACTTCGGCGGCGCGGACCCGGCGCGGCTCAGGGCCGCCATCGGCGCGGGGCCTGACGATCCCATCCTGCTGGTCCTGCCCGGCAGCCGCCCGTCCGAGATCGAGCGCGTCCTGCCGCCGTTCGAGGAGGCCGTGCACCGGCTCAAGGCCGAGCGTCCGGGCCTGCACGTCGTCGTCCCGGCCGCGCCGACGGTGGCTGACCTGGTGAAGGCTCGTGTCGCCGGCTGGCCGCATCGGGCGCACGTCGTGGAGGGCGAGTCGGCCAAGCGCGACGCCATGAAGGCCGCGACGGTGGCCTTGGCCTGCTCCGGCACGGTGACCACGGAACTGGCGATGGCTGGATGCCCCATGGTGGTGGGCTACCGCCTGGCTCCGGTGACCTATGCGATCCTGAAGCGGCTGATCCGCACGAAGTACGTGACCCTGTTCAACATCGCCGCCCAGGACTTCGTCGCCCCCGAGCTGATCCAGGACGCGTGCAACGGCGAGGCGCTGGCGCGCGAGGTCGTCCTGCGCCTCGACGACAAGGCTCTGCGCGAGCGCCAGGCCGCGCGCCAATCCGAGGCTCTGCTCAAGATGGGCCGCGGCGGTCCGGACCCGAGCGAGGCCGCCGCCGACGCGATCCTGGGCCTGGTCGCGCGCTAGGCCGGCGTCAGCGAGGCCGCGGCGCTTTCGAAGGGCAGGAGGTGCTTGCGGGCCGTGGCGGCGGGCGTGGCGCGGAACGTCTCCAGCTCGACGATCCTGGGCCGCTGGAATGCGACGCCCAGGGCCTCGCAAGCCGGTATGATGCGCTCGGCGATGTAGCGCTCCAGCGCGGCGCGATCTTCCCAGATGTCGACGGTGACGAAGCCGGGACCCTCGCGACCGTAAGCATGCGCGAGGGCGCCCTGAGGCGCGGCGTCCAGGGGGACGTGGGCGCGGAACTGATTGTAGAGCTGTGACGAGACGTCGGGACGCTCGTAGATGGCCATGACCGTCATGGCAGGCCTCCTTGGATGGCCGGGCCGGCATGGCGCGGCTCGACCATCCTTAGGAGTCGTGCGCGAAAGCGCAACTGTCGCGAGAACGAGGTTCTCGGCTTAGCGCTTGTCGACCGCCGTGTAGCTGCGGAGCGGAGCGCCCGTGTAGATCTGGCGCGGACGGCCGATCTTCTGCGACGGATCCTCGATCATCTCCTTCCACTGCGCGATCCAGCCCACGGTGCGGGCCAGGGCGAACAGCACCGTGAACATCTCGGGCGGGAAGCCCAGGGCGCGCAGGGTGATGCCGGAATAGAAGTCGACGTTCGGATAGAGCTTGCGCTCGATGAAGAAGGGATCGTTGAGCGCGATCTTCTCGAGCTCCATCGCCACCTTCAGCAGCGGATCGTCGCCGTGGCCCACTTCGGCCAGGACCTCGTGGCAGGTCTTCTGCATGACCTTCGCGCGCGGGTCGTAGTTCTTGTAGACCCGGTGACCGAAGCCCATCAGCAGGCGCTCGCGGTTCTTCACCCCCTGGACGAACTCGGGGATGCGGTCCACCGAGCCGATTTCAGCCAGCATGTTCAGCGCTTCTTCGTTCGCGCCGCCGTGCTTGGGGCCCCAGAGCGAAGCGATGCCGGCCGCGATACAGGCGAACGGGTTGGCGCCCGACGAGCCGGCCAGGCGGACGGTGGACGTGGACGCGTTCTGCTCGTGGTCGGCGTGCAGGATGAAGATGCGGTCCATGGCCTTGGTCAGGACCGGATTCGGCTTCCAGTCCTCCGCCGGAACCGAGAAGCACATGCGCAGGAAGTTCTCGGCGTAGGAGAGATCGTTGCGCGGATAGACGAACGGCTGGCCGCGCGAGTACTTGAACGCCCGCGCTGCGATCGTCGGCATCTTGGCGATCATCCGGTGGGCGGAGATCATCCGCTGCTCGGGATCATCCACGTTGGTGCTGTCATGATAGAAGGCCGACAGCGCGCCGACCGCGCCCACCATGATCGCCATCGGGTGAGCATCCCGGCGGAAGCCCTGGAAAAAGCGATCGAACTGCTCGTGCAGCATCGTGTGGTAGGTAATGTTCTTATCGAACTCGGCGAACTCGGCCGCCTTCGGCAGTTCGCCGTGCAGCAGCAGGTAGCAGACCTCGAGGAAGCTCGACTGCTCGGCCAGTTCGTCGATGGGATAGCCGCGGTGCAGCAGCACGCCCTTGTCGCCGTCGATGAACGTGATCTTGCTCTCGCAGGACGCTGTCGAGGTGAAGCCCGGGTCGTACGTGAAGACGTCGGCTTCCGCGTAGAGCTTGCGGATGTCGATGACGGCCGGGCCGTCGGTGCCGCGTTGCACCGGGAGGCTCACCGACTTGCCGTCGATTTCGAACTTCGCCGTATCGGCCATGGAACCCCCTTCGCGGCTGCGAGATGAAACAAGTGTTGGGCGCTTATACCCCTTTACGTGCCGAGCGAAAGCGCATCGTCGATCCGGCCCAGGCTCTCGTCGCGGCCCAGGGCGGTCATCGCTCCGGCGAGGTCCGGCGCCGAGGCTCCGCCCGAGAGGACGGACCGTAGCTGGGGCCCGAACTTGCCGAGGCCGACGCCCTCGGCCTCGGCGAAGGCGCGCAGCGCGTCCTCCAGGGGCGGCACGTTCCAGTCCGTCACGTTCGCAAGCGCAGCGCGCAGGCGGACGAAGCGGCCGCGCATCTCGTCTTCGGCCAACTGGGCGCGGGTCTTTTCCGGCAGCTCCAGCGGGCGGATCTTGAGGGCGAACAGGACCGCGTCGGCGAGTTCCAGCGTGGTCTTCGCACCGTCGCGGACGAAGGGGATGGTGCGCGCGATGAGGATCTCGTCGCCCTGGCGCAGCTTCACGTCCCGGCTCCTGAGAATCTTCGCCACCAGACCCGCGAGGCGGACAGGATCGGCCTGGCGGATGTAGTGGTTGTTGATGTGGTTCAGCTTGGCCCAATCGAGCCGGGCCGGGGCGCTGACCACGTCGATCACGTCGAACCAGGCGATGGCCTGTTCGTCGGAGAAGATCTCGTCGTCCCCATGGCCCCAGCCCAGCTTGGCCAGGTAGTTGCGCATGGTCTCGGGCAGGTAGCCCATGTCGTCGAACTCGCTGACCGCCTGGGCGCCGTGGCGCTTGGACAGCTTCGCCCCGTCCGGGCCGTGGATCAGCGGCAGGTGCGCCCAGATCGGGACCTCCCAATCCATGGCCCGATAGATGATCGTCTGGCGGGCTGCGTTGTTGAGGTGGTCGTCGCCGCGGATCACGTGAGTGATGCCCATGTCGTGGTCGTCGACCACCACGGCCAGGTTGTAGGTCGGGTTGCCGTCGGAGCGGAGCAGGATCAGGTCGTCCAGGCTGGCGTTCTGGAACTTCACGTCGCCCTTCACGGCGTCGGCCACGATGGTCTCGCCTTCGAGGGGGCTCTTCAGGCGCACGGCATAGGGGCGGTCCGGCCAGGTTGCGGGATCGGCGTCGCGCCAGGGCGAGCGGACCACGCGGCCCTCGGCGCGCGCGGCCTCGCGCTCGGCGTCCAGCTCCTCGGCGGTCATGTAGTCGCGGTAGGCCTGGCCGCGCTCCAGCATCTCGGCCACCGCCTCGCGGTGCCGGTCGGCCCGGGCGAACTGGAACACCGGCGGCTCGTCCGCCTCCAGGCCCAGCCATCGCAGGCCCTCGAAGATGACCTCGACATTGGCCTCGGTGGAACGCTCGCGGTCGGTGTCCTCGATCCGGACCAGGAACTGGCCGCCGCGGTGGCGCGCGTAGAGCCAGTTGAACAGGGCGGTGCGCGCCGTGCCGATGTGCATCATGCCGGTCGGCGAGGGGGCGATGCGGGTGCGGACAGGTCGGCTGGTCATGGGCTCGAGATCGTTCAGATGCGGAGAGACGCCCCCGCGAGGGGGCGCCTCTTAGCACGTCGATCCGAGCGGTGTCAGGCCGTGGCGGCCGCAGCCGCGCGGCGGCGGCGCAGCGAGGCGCCCGCCAGGCCGAAGCCGCCAATCATCAGCGCCCAGGTGCCCGGCTCCGGAACGGCGGCCACCGAGATTGAGCCCAGGCGATAGCCGTCGGCCGAGTCGTTGTTGTTGCCGAACCAGAACTCCTTGTAGCGGTCGGTGTTGAGCGAGACGCTGTAGACCTGATCGTCGCCCGTGCCGCTGAGCCAGGCGCCGCTGACGCCACCGATGCCCATGCTGGTGCCCGGGCCGTCGAAGATGCCGCCGTAGCCCAGGTGCTCCAGCTTACCGTCCATGGTCACGCCGTAGAGCTTCAGGGTGTCGTTGTTGTCGACGCGGTCGAAGGTGGCGGTCACCAGCGACACGCCCTCGGAGACCACGATGCGCAGGAGCTCGTTCGTGCCGTCGGCGTCCACCTGGTTGCACTGGTTGCCGGCTTCGCCGGGCCAGCACACGCCGATGCCGGTCGCCTCGCGGCGGATCTGCTTCGGGGTGAGGGCGGCCAGCACCGTGGCGGCGTCCTGGCCGTCCATCAGGCTCTGGAACGAGGCCGGGCTGGAAGCGAAGCTGTAGCCGGTGGCCGAAACGGTGATGCCCGCCTGGGTCTGGGTGAGCGCCACGCCCGTGGCCAGGGTGCTGTTCGAACCCCCGAAGTTGAAGGTGACGGCGGCCGAGGCCGGCGCGGCCAGGGCGAGCGCGGCGGCGGTCGCCGCGGCGAATGTAGCGAAACGGAACATGATCCTATCCCCACGAAGCCGACATGGCCTCTCCGCGCCGATTGTTGCAATCTGGAGGCCGGTGCGGGGATGAGTGCAGCTTGAGCGCGGGGACTTCCGAGGCGGCGATCGCGGGCGCGACGTCCTGGCGCCCGCCGCGCCTGGGCGGATGGCTGGCCGATCAGGCCGCGGCGCAGGCCGACCGCTGGACCCTGTGGACGCCGGTGGCGTTCGGGGCGGGCTGCGCGCTCTACTTCGGCCTGCCGCGGGAGCCGCAGGTGTGGGTCGCCTGGTTGTTGCTGGCGGTCGCGGCCGGGCTTCTCGTCGCCACGCGATGGAGCGTCTGGCGCATCACGACCCTCGCGCTCGTGCTGAGCGCCTGCGCGGCCGGCGGCTTTGCGGTCGCGAAGCTGCGGGCCGAGGCGGTGAAGGCGCCCGTCGCCCAGTCCGGAGCCCGGCCGCAGGCGATCGAGGCCTGGGTGGTGGACATCGCCGCGCCCGGCGAGAGCGGCCAGCGGCTGCTGCTGGCGCCGATGCGGGTCGGCGACTGGCCGCCGGAGGCGACGCCCATCCGCGCCCGGGTCACCCTTCGCCCGGGCATGGCGCTGCCGGCGCCGGGCGAGGCCGTGCGGTTGCTGGCGATCGTCAATCCGCCGCCGCCGCCTGCCAGCCCTGGCTCCTACGACTTCGCCCGCGACGCCTATTTCGAGAGCGTGGGGGCCGTGGGCCTTGCGCTCCGCGAACCCGCGACGGTCGCGCCAGCTACGACGGCGCCCTGGCGTCTGCGCGTGGCCATGGCGGTGAACGCCACCCGCTGGGCGCTCACCCTGAGGATCGTCGAGGCGCTGGGGCCGGAAACGGGCGGGCTGGCGGCCGCCATGACGACCGGCCACGAGGCCTTCATCCCGCGCGAGCAGGTCGACAACCTGCGGGCGGCGGGCCTGGCGCACATCATCTCCATCAGCGGCCTGCACATGGCCATCGTGGGCGGCTTCGCCTTCGCCTTCGCGCGGCTGGCGGTGGCCGCCTGGCCCTGGCTGGCGCTGCGCGTGCCGGGCAAGAAGCTGGCGGCGCTGTTCGGCCTGGCCGCGGTGGGTGGCTATCTCGTCCTGTCCGGCGCGCCGCCGCCGGCCGAGCGGGCCGCGATCACCGCGTCGGTGGCGTTCGCCGCGATCCTCGTGGACCGGCAGGCGATCAGCCTGCACGCCTTGGCCCTAGCCGCCATGGGGGTGCTGCTGCTGCAGCCCGAGGCGGTGACCGAGCCGGGCTTCCAGATGTCCTTCGCGGCCACCGCGGCCCTCGTCGCCCTGGCCGAGATCTGGCCCCGGCCGGTGAAGGAGATCGACGTCCCCTGGCCGATCCGCGCGGTCCAGGGCGCGGCTGCCTGGACCCTGGCCAGCATCGCGGTCAGTTTCGTCGCCGGCCTCGCCACCGGGCCGTTCGCGATCCAGCACTTCAACCGTGTCTCGCCCTGGGGCCTGTTCGCCAACCTCGCGGTGGCGCCGATCTCGTCCTTCCTGATGATGCCGGGCCTGGCGCTGGGGGCCGCGCTGACGCCCCTGGGCCTGGGGCAGGCGCCGCTGGAGGTGGCGGGGTGGTCGATCGGTCTGATGAACCAGGTGGCGGCCTGGGCGGCCGCGGCGCCCCACGCGCAGATGGTGATCGCCAGCGCGCCGGACTGGGTGCTGCCGGCGAGTTTCCTGGGCCTGTTGTTCACCTGCCTCTGGAGTGGCCCGCTGCGATGGGCCGGCCTGCCGTTGGCGCTGGCGATCCTGTGGGCCCCCAGGCCGCCGCCACCGGACGTGTGGATCTCGGCCGACGGCGCCGCCGTGGCGGTCCGCGAGGCGCGCGAGGCGGTGCTGCTGCGGCCCGACGTGAAGCTGTTCGGCGCCGAGCTGTGGGCCCGCCGGCGGGGGCTGACGCCGCTGATCGACCAGGCCGAGCGCGACGCCCGCTTCGACTGCGACCACTGGAGCTGTGCGCCCAGGCCGGGTGCGTCCGTCTCGCTGGCCGCGGCCTGGAATCTCAAGCGGCCGCTGAAGCCGGGTCGCCTGGAAGGCCTCTGCGCGGGGGCGGACGTTGTGGTTCTGCGGAACGCCTTCCGTCCGGAGAGCTGCGCCGCGCCCCTTGTGCTCACCGGCGAGGACTTCGCCCGCGGCGGATCGGCGGAACTCTACCGGGAGGCTGGCGGCTGGCGCATCGCCTGGGCGCAGGACCTACGCGGGCGCCGCCCCTGGACCTGGGGCTACGACCCCCGATGATGTTCGCAAAGCCGCTTCGGGAGCGGGTCCGTGCGGGCGAGATCACCACCAGCGTGCGCATCTGGTTGACGCCGCGTGTGAAGGTTGGCGGTCGTTACCCGTTGCTGGACGGGCACATCGAGGTAACCCGCCTGCAGGAAATCGACCTGGAGGATGTGACCGAGGCGATGGCGCGGGAAGGGGGCTTCGCGACGCGGGCGAGCCTGATGGAAACCGCCCGCCACGGGCGTGGCGAGCGGGTGTTCCTCGTGGACTTCGTGTTCGTGCCGGACTGATCCGGCCCTAGTGATACCGGCGGATCAGGCCGACCAGCTTGCCTTGGACCGCCACGCGGTCGGGTCCGAAGATGCGGGTCTCGTACGCCGGGTTGGCGGCTTCGAGCGCGATGGACGCGCCCTTCTTGCGCAGGCGCTTCAGGGTGGCTTCCTCGCCATCGACCAGGGCCACGACGATATCGCCCGACACCGCGCTGTCGGTGCGGCGGATGACCACGAAGTCGCCGTCGAGGATGCCGGCGTTGATCATGGAATCGCCCGCGATCTCGAGGACGAAGTGTTCGCCCGCGCCGAGGATGGTCTCGGGCACGGGGATCCGGTCGCGCTCTTGCTGGATCGCCTCGATGGGCGTGCCGGCGGCGATCCGGCCGAGGATCGGCAGGTCCCGGGTGTCGTTGGCGGCGGCTGGAACCGCCGCGCCGGCCTCCACGAACTGCGGCTTGAACGGCGCGCGCCCCTTGGGCGGGGCGGCGGCGGTCGCCTGCTGCGGCAGCTTGATCACCTCCAGCGCCCGGGCCCGGTGCGCCAGACGGCGCAGGAACCCGCGTTCCTCGAGCGCCGTGATCAGCCGGTGGATGCCGGACTTCGAGGCCAGATCCAGCGCCTCCTTCATCTCGTCGAAGGAGGGGGAGACGCCGGTTTCCTTGATCCGCTCGTGGATGAACATGAGCAGTTCATGTTGCTTGCGCGTGAGCATTGCGGGTCCTCGAAGAACAAATCACAAACGTCTTCGAATGTTCTCTAGGTGTTCCGTATTAATGTCAAGTTACAGGCTGGGCGCGCCGAAACGCCAGCAATTCCAAGGTCATAAGGGGGCGGCCCCGCGTCGGGTCGCGACTCGCCGAGTCGCGCGGCGCAGCTAGCCGTCCAGGAGGGTACGCGTGGCGGCGGCCACGTCGGCCTGCCGCATCAGGCTCTCGCCCACCAACATGGCCTTGGCCCCCACCCGCTCCAGCCGGGCGGCGTCGGCCGCGGTGAAGATGCCGCTCTCGGTCACCAGAAGGGCGTCCGGCGGCGCGGCGGCGGCCAGGCGCTCGGTGATGGCGAGGTCGACGGTGAAGGTGCGCAGGTCGCGGTTGTTGACCCCGACGAGGTCGGCGCCCAGCCGGCCCGCCCGCGCCATTTCGGCCTCGTCGTGCACTTCCACCAGGGCGTCCATGCCCAGGCGGCGGGCTTCGGACATCAGGTCGGCGGCGAGGACGTCGTCCACCATGGCGAGGATCACCAGGATCGCGTCCGCGCCCAGGGCGCGGCTTTCGGCCACCTGCCAGGGGTCGACCAGGAAGTCCTTGCGGATGCAGGGCAGGGCGACGGCGTCGCGGGCGGCGACAAGGAAGTCGTCGGCGCCCTGGAAGCTGGGCTCGTCCGTCAATACAGAGAGGCACGCCGCGCCGCCGCTCTCGTAGGCGCGGGCCAGGGCCGGCGGGTCGAAGTCGGGTCGGATCAGGCCCTTGGACGGCGAGGCCTTCTTGATCTCGGCGATCAGCGCCAGGCGCCCAGGACCGTGCGCCCGCTCCAGCGCGGCGCGGAAGCCCCGGGGCGAGGACGCGCCGGCGGGGTCCACGACGGGCCGGGCGGCCTTTCGCGCAGCCACGTCCTCACGCTTGTAGGCGGCGATCTTTTCCAGGATGTCGCTCATGCGCCGGCGATCTCGACCAGCTTGTCGAGCGCGGCCTGGGCGCGGCCATCGTCGATGACCCGACCCGCCAACTCCACCCCCTCGCGCAGGGTCTCGACCTTGTCGCCCACCAGGAAGGCGGCGGCGGCGTTCAGCAGAACGATATCGCGGTAGGCGCCCTGTTCGCCCTGGAGCAGGCGGCGCATGGCTTCGGCGTTTTGGGCCGGCGTGCCGCCCGTGAGGTCGGCGAGGGCGGCCCGCTTCAGCCCCACGGCCTCGGGGGTGACGGTGAAGAGGCGGACCTGACCCTCGCGGAACTCGGCCACGCTGGTCTCGCCCGTGGTGGACATCTCGTCCATTCCGCCGCCATGGACCACCCAGGCCCGCTCCGAGCCCAGGGCGCCCAGCACCTGCGCCAGCGGGGCCACCCAGCGCTCGGCGAAGACGCCGACGACCTGGCGCCTGGCGCCCGCCGGATTGGTCAGGGGCCCCAGGAGGTTGAAGATGGTCCGGAAGCCCAGTTCCTGGCGGATCGGGGAGACGTGGCGCATCGCCCCGTGGTGGGCCGGGGCGTAGAGGAAGCAGATGCCGGCCTCGTCCAGGGCGCGCAGCTGGCGCTCCGGGCCGGCGTCGATGGCCACGCCCAGCTCGGACAGCACATCGGCGCCGCCGGACTTGGACGAGAGCGCCCGGTTGCCATGCTTGGCCACCTTCAGCCCGCCGCCGGCGGCCACGAAGCCCACGGCGGTCGAGATGTTGAACGTGTGCAGCCCGTCGCCGCCGGTGCCGCAGACGTCGATCGTGGGGTAGGGCGGGTCGAGGTGGATCGCGGCGCGGCGCATGGCCCGGGCGCAGGCGGTGATCTCGCCCAGCGTCTCGCCGCGCATCCGCATGGCGGTCAGCGCCGCCCCGACCTGAGCCGGGGTCGGCTCGCCCCGCAGGCAGGCGGCGAAGAACTCGCCCGCATCGTCCTCGGAGAGCGTGCCGCCGTCGGCGAGGCGCGAGAGCAGCGGCTTGAAGGCGTCGGACATGGAAGCGGGCTCAGATCTCGGCCAGGCGCTTGACGCCCGCGAGGTCGAGGAAGTTGCCCAGCAACTGGTGGCCGCACTCGGTGGCGATGGATTCCGGGTGGAACTGCACGCCGTGGATCGGCCGGGTCCTGTGCTGCACGCCCATGATCTCGCCGTCCTCGGTGCGGGCGGTGACCTCCAGAACCTGCGGCAGATGGTCCGTTTCGACGGAAAGGCTGTGATAGCGGGTCGCCGTGAAAGGGTTTTTCAACCCCGCGAAGACACCCGTGTTCGTGTGATGGATGAGACTGGTTTTCCCATGCATGAGGGCGCGGGCGCGGATGACTTCGCCGCCAAACGCCTGGCCGATCGCCTGATGGCCGAGGCAGACGCCGAGGATTGGCAGGGATTCCGGCGCATGGCCGATGAGAGCGAGGCAGATGCCGGCTTCATTTGGCGTACACGGCCCGGGCGACAGCAGGACGGCTTCCGGCCTCAGCCCCAGCGCCTCGTCGACGGTGATCGCATCATTGCGATGGACAACCGTCTCCGCCCCCAGCTCGTTCAGATAGTGGACGAGGTTGTAGGTGAAGCTGTCGTAGTTATCGATCACCAGGATCATGACGGTTCCATAGGCTTTGCCGCAACGCGCGCCAAGCGGGATGCTGGGGGCATGTCGCGGACCGATTCGGCTCTGGATGCTTCGCAGGTGGCCCGTGCGCGGGCGCTTCTCAAGCCGCCTGTGCGCCACGACCCGATGTGGCCCGCGCTGGTGGCGGCCACGGCGCTCGCCGTGACGTCCGTGGTGTTCGCCACCGTGATGGTGCTGGCCCCGCCGCTGCAGACCCAGCATGTGGTGGAAAGCGCCCCGGGCTGATCCGAGGCGGTCTTGGTCCTGACGAAGGCGGGGCGATTGGGCGGCATTCTCTGAGCTCTGGCTTGGCGTCCCCGTGGGGACGGGCGAGGGGATCAGATGAATCGCCAGCTTTCGACGGCGGCGTCGCGTAGCGCGCGGGCCTTGTGCAGGGTCTCGTCGTATTCGGCGTCGGGGTCTGAGTCGGCCACCACGCCGCCGCCGGCCTGGACGTACATGACGCCGTCCTTGAACAGCGCCGTGCGTAGCACGATGCAGGTGTCGACCGAGCCGTCCGAGCCGAAATAGCCGGCGGCCCCGGCATAGCCGATGCCGCGCTTTTCGATCTCGAGTTCGTCGATGATCTCCATGGCCCGCACCTTGGGGGCGCCGGAAAGCGTGCCGGCCGGCAGGGCGGCCATGACCACGTCGACCGGATCCAAGCCATCGGGGGCGTCGCCCTCGACATTGGAAACCAGGTGCATGACGCGGGCGTACCGCTCGACGAAGAAGCTGTCCGTGACCCGGACGCGGGGCGTTCGGGACGGCTTGGCCGGTTCGTTGGCGCCCGCCTGCTTGAGCATGGCGACCCGGCCCACGTCGTTGCGGCCGAGGTCCAGCAGCATCAGATGCTCGGCGCGCTCCTTGGGGTCGTTGACCAGCTCTTCCTCGAGGCGGCGGTCCTCCTCGGGCGTGGCGCCGCGCGGCCGGGTGCCGGCGATCGGGCGGATGGTGATCTTGCCGTCGCGCAGCCGGACCAGGATCTCGGGGCTGGAGCCGGCCATGTGGAAGTCGCCGAAGTCCAGGAAGAACAGGAACGGCGACGGGTTGCTGCGGCGGAGCGACCGGTAGAGCGAGAAGGGATCCTGCTCGAACGGCGCCCGGAACCGGTGGCTGGGCACCACCTGGAAGATGTCGCCCGCCCGGATGTACGCTTTCGCCTTCTCGACGATGGCCCGGTAGTCCTCGCGGCCGACGGGCGTGGTGAACCGGTCCGGCTGGGGCTGGGCGGCATGGGTCAGCGGCGGCGCGGGCTTGCGCAGGTCGCGGGCCACGGCCTGGAGGCGGGCCTGGGCCGCGGCGTAGGCGTCCTGCGCCGAGACGCCGTCCGGACGCACCGGGGTCACCAGCAGGATCTCCTGGGCGATGGCGTCGAAGATCGCGACGATGGAGGGCCGCGCCAGCACGCCGTCCGGCAGGCCCAAGGGGTCCGGATTGACGTTGGGCAGGTCCTCGACGAGCCGGACGGTGTCGTAGCCCAGGGCGCCGAACACGCCCGCGGCCATCGGCGGAAGGCCGGGCGGCAGTTCGATCCGGGACTTGGCCAGCAGGTCGCGCAGGCTGTCCAGCGCGCCGCCGGCCTGCGGCGTGAACCGCTTGGCCGCGATGTCGGCGCCGGTGGCGATCTCGGCTTCGTCGCCGTGGCAGCGCCAGACGAGGTCGGGGTTCAGGGTGATGATCGAGTAGCGCGCGCGGAAGGCGCCGCCCTCCACCGACTCGAAGAGGAAGGCGTACGGCTTCCCGTGGCCGATCTTCAGGAAGGCGGAGACGGGGGTCTCCAGGTCGTCGACCAGACGCGTCCAGACGACCTGGGGGGCGCCGCCGTCGTAGGTCGATCGAAAGGCCTCGAACGGCGGCTCGGACGTCACTTCTTCTTCTCCGCAGCGCCCTTGTCGGCGACCGGTTCGAAGCCGACGGCGTTGCGCGCGCGCGCCGCGTCGACCTTGGTCTTCAGCTTGGTCCGGGAATAGGCCTGGGCGGCTTCACCCATCTCGCGGAACAACACCTGGGTGAGCGCGCCGCGGTTCTCCTCCGCCAGGCGGGCGGCGGTCGGGCCGGCGTCGGTGCGGACCGCCTCGACGCGACCGACGACGATGCCGTTCGGCGCCCGGGCGACCCAGACATCGCCCTGCTTGGAGGCGAAGGCGCGGCCCAGGACCTCGCCGCCGAGGGCCTGTTGCTGGTTGGCGGTCTGGCGGGTCAGGCCGGGCAGGCGCGACACCGTCATGCCCGAGGCGGCGTCCAGGGACTCCCCCTTGGCGACCCGGGCGCGGATGGCTTCGGCCTTGGCCTCCAGCGCCTTCACGACCTCGCGCTGCATGTAGGCGCGGGTCACCATCGGGCGGATCTCGGCCAGGGGCGGCACGTGGGCCGGAAGGATCCGCTCGACGCGGACGGCGAAATAGGCGCCGTCGCCCAGCTCGGTGACCTCGCTCTCGCCGCCGGCGGGCAGGGCGAAGGCGGTCTCCAGGATCTTCGGCGGGAAGCCCTGTAGCTGGGCGCCCTGTTCGTTGACGCCCTGGGCGGTGATCGGCCCGACCGTCGTGGCGGCGACGCCGGCCTTCTGGGCGGCGTCGGCCAGGCTCGCGCCGCCCTGGTGGGCGTCGTCATAGGCCTGGGTCTGGGCGTAGACCTTCTCGGTGACCAGGTCCTTGCGGATCTCGGCCTCCAGCATCGGGCGCGCCTCCTCGAGGCTGACCTCGCGGCCCGGGACCACGCTGACCACCTTGACGACCGCCGTCCCGAGATCGCCCTGCACGGTGGCGACCTCGCCCGCCTGCATCTTGAACGCCGCCTGACCCACCTTGCGGTCGGAGATGGCGCTGAGGGGACGATCGGCGAACGTCACGGCGTCGACGCCGACCGACTTGGCGACCGCCTCGGGCGCCTGGCCGGCCCGGAGCGCGGCCGCGACCTTCTGCGCCGTGGCGGCGTCCTTGGCCGGAATCTGCACGACGGTCCGCACCTCGGGCTTGGACAGCGTGTCCTTGCGGAATTCATAGCGCTTCTGCAGCTCGGCGGGATCGATGGGCGCATTCGCCGCCCCAGCCCCCTGCGGCGTGAACGGGACGACCGTCAGGATCCGCATCTCCGGCAGGGTGAGCTGGGCCTTGTTCTCGTTGATGAAGGCCTGCAGCTGGGCGTCGGTGGGCGCGGCCGGCTGCGGCACGGCGTTCACGCCCAGCGTCACATAGGCCAGGTCGCGGGATTCCAGGGCGAACACCGAGGCCAGGGCGCCATAGGCGCGCGGCACGGTCAGGCCGTTCTGCACGGCCACGGCCCAGTGCTGGCTGGCCATCTCGTCGCGGAGCACGGCGTCGAAGCGCTCCGGCGTCATGCCGTTCTCGCCCAGGCGCTGCTGGAACGTCTTCTTGTCGAAGCGGCCCGTGATGGGGTCGAAGAAGGCCGGGATCTTCTGGATCTGCTCCAGGATCAGCTTGTCGCCCGGCCTGATCCCGACGCGGGACAGCATCTCGGAAAAGGCCTCACGGGTGGCGACGCCGTTCAGGACCACGGCGTCCAGGTTGCCGGCCTGCGCCTGTTCGGTCGTGATCGGCTGGCCCTGCTGCTGCTCCAGGCGCTTTTTGTAGTTGTCGTACTCGCTGCGGAACTCGAGCGAAGTGACCGTCCGGGACCCGACCTTGATGACCTGATCGCCGCCGACCAGGGAAGTGCCGCCCTGGTTCACGCCCCAGCCGATGAAGCTGATCGCCAGGACCGCCATCAGGATCTTGGCGGGCCATGACTTGGCGAAGTTGCGTACCGCAGCGAGCATTCGGGTCCTTTCCCGGGAAGGGCGTGGGCGCCGGTATAGTGGAGGGGCGTTCTGTCCGGCAAGCGCGTGACAGTCCGGGCGGCATGGCTTAACCGCCGGGGCCTTCACTTCAACCGGAGGACCGATGACCGCCCCGCAGCCCCTGATCGCCGGAAACTGGAAGATGAATGGCCTGGGAGCCTCGGTCGAGGAGGCGAAGGCCGTCGCCGCGGGGATCGGCGAGAGCAAGGCCCGGGTTGCGATCTGTCCGCCGGCCATCCTGATCCACCGCCTGGCGCAGGCCCTGGCGGGCACGGCGGTGCTGGTCGGCGGCCAGGACCACCACTGGGACGACGCGGGCGCGTTCACCGGCGACGTCTCGGCCGAGATGCTGGCCGACGCCGGCGCTGCGCTGGCGATCCTGGGTCACTCCGAGCGGCGGGCCGGCTATCGTGAGACCGACGCCGACGTGAGCGCGAAGGTCGGCGCGGCCCTGCGCGCGGGCCTGGAGCCGATCGTCTGCGTCGGAGAGACGCTGGAGCAGCGCAAGGCGGGCGAAGCGCTGGCGGTCGTGACCGGGCAGGTGAGGGGCTCGCTGCCCGCGGAACTCGCCGGCAGGCCGTTCTCGGTGGCCTATGAGCCGGTCTGGGCCATCGGCACCGGCCTGACGCCGACGACGCCCGAGATCGAGGAGGTCCACAGGGCCATCCGCGCCACGCTGGTCGAGATGTTCGGCGAGGCCGGAAGGTCGTCCCCGATCCTCTACGGCGGGTCGGTGAAGCCGTCGAACGCCGCCGAGATCCTGCACGCGGACGAGGTCGGCGGCGCGCTGGTCGGCGGCGCATCCCTGAAGGCCGAGGACTTCCTGGCGATCATCCGGGCGCTTTAGGCGCTGGGGCCCTTCAACTCGACCACATTGCCTTCCGGGTCGCGGACGTACAGCGAGAAGCCGTCGCCGTCGGCCCCGTAGCGGGGGCCTTCCTCCACGACCTCGACGCCATGCGCTGCGAGGTGGGCGCGGATCGCGGGTTCGTCGAAGGGGCGGACCTGCAGGGCGAAGTGGTCGAGGTTGCGGCCGGTCTGCCCCGGCCCGTCGCCGCCCTTGCGGCCCAGCGGTCCGTCGAGTGTGACCAGGTCGATCATCTGCGGGCCGGCGCGCACATGGGTCAGGCCCAGCTCGGGCCGGTCGCGGTCGAGCGAAAGGCCCAGGACGTCGATATAGAAGCCCAGCATGCGGTCCTTGTCGCGGACGCGGAGCACGATGTGGTCGAAGCCGGTGACGGCGATCGGGTTGCTCATGGGCCTGAGATAGTCGCGGCCCGGCTAGAGAAGAAGCCCGAAGACGCGGCAGTCGCGCCGCTCGCCATCCTTGAGGATGTGGCCGCGGAGCAGGCCTTCCTCGCTGAACCCCAGCTTCTCGAGCAGGGACTCGGAGCGCCGGTTGCCGAGATGGGTCCGCGCGGAGAGCTTGCGCAGGCCGCTCGTGGCGGCGAAGGCCACGACGGTCCGCATGGCCTCCAGGGCGTATCCCTGGCCCCAGGCCTCGCGGCCGAGCATGAAGCCGACCTCGGCGCGCCGGTTCCGGCGGTCGATCTCGGAAAGGTCGCAGGATCCCAGGAAGTCGCGGGTGTCGAGGGTGCGCATGGCCCAATAGACCGCGCGGCCGCCCTTCATCCCTTCGACCTGGCCATTGACGATCTCGGCGACGATGTCCGGATCGTCAATCTCGGGCACGTCCCAGTAGGCCATCACCTCCGGGTCGCCCATGATGGGGTAAAGGTGGGCGGCGTCGCCGGCCGTGAGGGGTTCCAGCCGCAGCCGCTCGGTCTCCAGGATCGGAAGGCGCTTCAGGTCCAGAATCATCGATCAGCCCCCGCACCCTTTGTTGGCCGGGTGCGACGCACTAGCTATGGCTTTGGGACGGGCGCGGTGATAGAGCGCGCGCTTCATTTCGGCCGGGTGTGGCCCGTGCGCACCGGAAAGATGCAACCATGCTGCTGAACCTCCTGCTGGTGATCGAAGTCATCGTCGCCTTCTTCCTCGTCGTCGTGGTGCTGCTGCAGCGCTCCGAAGGCGGCGGGCTGGTGAGCGGCGGCACGAACTCGCTGGTGTCGGTGCGCGGCGCGGGCGACCTGCTGACGCGGATCACCTGGATCCTGGGCAGCGTGTTCTTCATCCTGGGCCTGTTGCTGACCATCGTGGCCGGCCGCGAGCGCGGCGCGGCGTCGGTCGTCGACCGGATGAAGGTCAACGCCGTCAACCCCGCCGACCTGAACCGCGAGCCGCCCCAGCCGCCCGCCGGCACGGCCCAGCCCGGTCCCGCCGGCTCGGCCCCGGCGCCGCTGCAGGCGCCTACGCCCACGATCAACAACCCCTTCGGCACGCCGGCTGCGACGCCTGCGGCTCCGGCGCCCGCGCCGGCCCAAAAGTAGTCGTGGATAGACGCGAAACCCGCGGGGAACTGTGACCGAATCAGAGCTACGCTGAACGCCCATGGCCCGGTACATCTTCATCACCGGCGGCGTGGTCTCCTCCCTGGGTAAAGGTCTCGCGTCCGCCGCGCTCGGCGCCCTTTTGCAGGCGCGGGGCTACAAGGTCCGCCTTCGCAAGCTCGACCCGTATCTCAATGTGGATCCGGGCACGATGAGCCCGACCCAGCACGGCGAGGTGTTCGTCACCGACGACGGCGCCGAGACCGACCTGGACCTTGGACACTACGAGCGCTTCACGGGCGTCAACGCGACGCGGGCCGACAACATCACCACCGGCCAGATCTACAAGAAGATCATCGAGAAGGAGCGGCGGGGGGATTACCTCGGCGCCACCGTCCAGGTGATCCCGCACGTCACCGGCGAGATCAAAGACTTCGTCCTCAGCGACCCGGGCGAAGGCGTCGACTTCGTGCTGGTGGAGGTGGGCGGCACCGTCGGCGACATCGAGGGCCTGCCGTTCTTCGAAGCCATCCGCCAGCTGGGCCAGGAGCTGCCCCGCGGCCACGCCTGCTTCATCCACCTGACCTTGCTGCCGTACATCAAGACGGCCGGCGAGATGAAGACCAAGCCGACCCAGCACTCGGTCAAAGAGCTGCGGTCGATCGGCATCCAGCCCGACATCCTGCTGTGCCGCTGCGAGATGCCGATCCCGGAGAGCGAGCGGAAGAAGCTGGGCCTGTTCTGCAACGTGCGCCCCAGCGCCGTGATCCAGGCGATGGACTCCGAGAACATCTACGCCGTGCCGCTGGACTACCATCGGCAGGGGCTGGACGCCGAGGTGCTCGACGTCTTCGGCCTGGCCGAGACGGCGCCCAAGCCGGACCTGTCGCGCTGGGAGGACATCTCCCATCGGCTGAGCCATCCCGACGGCGAGGTGAACATCGCCATCGTCGGCAAGTACACGGCGCTGACGGACGCCTACAAATCCCTGATCGAGGCGCTGGTGCACGGCGGCGTCGCCAACAACGTGCGGGTCCGGTTCGACTGGATCGAGGGCGAGGTCTTCGAAAAGGAAGAGGCGCTGATCAGCGAGCGCCTGAACAGCGTGCACGGCGTGCTGGTGCCCGGCGCCTTCGGCGAGCGCGGATCGGAGGGCATGATCCGCTCGGTGCAGTTCGCCCGCGAACACCAGGTGCCGTACTTCGGCATCTGCTTCGGCATGCAGATGGCGATGATCGAGGCGGCCCGGAACCTGGCCGGCATCCATCAGGCCTCGTCCACCGAGTTCGGTCCGACGTCGGAGCCGATCGTCGGGCTGATGACCGAATGGGTGCGGGGCAACGAGAAGGAGTTCCGCGCGGCGGGCGGCGAGCTGGGCGGCACCATGCGCTGCGGCGCCTACGAGGCGGTCCTGACCCCGGGAAGCCGCGTGGCGGAGATCTATGGCGCGGCCAACATCTCCGAGCGGCACCGGCACCGCTATGAGGTGAACATCGCCTACCGCGAGGCCATCGAGAAGACCGGGCTGAAGTTCACGGGCCTATCGCCAGACGGCGTCCTGCCCGAGCTGTGCGAACGCCAGGACCACCCGTGGTTCGTGGGCGTGCAGTTCCATCCGGAACTGAAGAGCCGCCCGTTCGACCCGCACCCGCTGTTCGCCAGCTTCATCGGCGCGGCGAAGGAGCGGAGCCGGCTGGTCTGAGGCCGAGCCGATTCGCTGGATTTAGGGCCGGGTAGGGGCCAGCAGCTCGCCGCCGGGCGTGAATCCGGCTCGCGAGCGCTGCAAGACGCGATTTTCTGCGACATCCTGGCCGCTGGCGGCCCGCTCACGTCGGAACCTGGCTCAGGCGGCTTGATCGCACACGGGGTTTCATGCATAAGCCCCCGCTCACGTGGCGGCCCCAGTCGGCCGCCGCAGTCTTTTCACGCCCGCGAGATTTCCGATGGCTGTTCCTAAACGCAAAACTTCGCCCTCGCGGCGGAACATGCGCCGTTCGCACCACGCGCTCGGCCCCAATTCCTTCCACGAAGACAAGGAAACGGGCGAGCTGAAGCGTCCGCACCATGTCGACCTGAAGACCGGCATGTACAAGGGCCGCCAGGTTCTGACGCCGAAGGAAGACTAAGCCTCTTCTTTCCGCATCAGCGTGCGAGATCGAGACGCCGGCCGAAAGGCCGGCGTTTTGCGTTCCGCGACGGCTCACTTTTGTCATGACGCGGTCACGCCGGTCCGGAATAAGGTCGCCCGCCACGGGGACCGCATGAAAATATCACGACGCCATCTGATCTCGGCCGCCGCAACCGGCGCCGCCTTCGCGGGCCTGTCCCGTTTCGCGGTCGCCCAGGACCAATCCACCGGCGACGGCTATGTGAACGAGGTCCTTGGCTACGGCCCGCTCAAGGCCGACCCGGCGGGTGTCTTCGATCTCCCGGAGGGCTTCTCCTACCAGGCGTTCTCGAAGGCGGGCGACGCCATGAGCGACGGTCTGGTGACGCCGCACAAGGCGGACGGCATGGGCTGTTTCCCGCTGGACCGCGAGCGTGTGATCCTGGTTCGCAATCACGAGCTGAAGCCGAGCGACCTGGCCTACGGCGCCTTCGGCAAGGATCATGCCCTGGCCGACAAGATCGACCGGAGCCGGGCGTACGACCGGAACCAGGACGCCAAGCCGTTGTGCGGCGGGACCACCACCCTGGTCTACGACCTGAAGAAGAGGCGCCTGGAGAGCAGCCATCTCAGCCTCACGGGCACGGCGGTGAACTGCGCCGGAGGCGTTACGCCCTGGGGATCGTGGCTCACGTGCGAGGAGACCGTGGTGAACCCCGGCCCGAACGCCGGCGGCCAGACCCTGCAGAAGTCGCACGGCTGGGTGTTCGAGGTCCCAAGCCGGGCGAAGGGCCTGGTGCAGGCCACGCCGCTTACGGGGCTGGGCCGCTTCAAGCATGAGGCGACCGCCATCGATCCGCGGACGGGCGTAGTCTACCTCACCGAGGACGAGGGCGACGGGCGCGGCCTTTTCTACCGTTTCCTGCCCAACGACCGCCTCGCCCTGGCGAAGGGCGGCCGGCTCCAGGCCCTGGCGTTCAAGGACGGCGGCGACAGCCGCAACTGGAACGGCGCCGAGTGGACCGTGGGCCAGTGGCGCGACGCCGTCTGGATCGACCTCGACGGCGTGGACAACCCGAACGACGACCTGCGCCACCGGGGCCATGCCAAGGGCGCGGCCTGGTTCGCGCGCGGGGAGGGCATCTTCTTCGGCGACGGCGAGCTCTACTTCACCTGCACCAGCGGCGGCCCCAAGCGCCTGGGCCAGGTGCTGCGCTATCGGCCGAGCCGGTTCGAGGGCGACCCGCGTGAGACGGACGAGCCCGGCCGCGTGCAGCTCTTCGTGGAGCCGACCGACCCGAAGGTCATGAACATGTGCGACAACCTCGCCATCGCCCCGAACGGGCACCTGATGGTGTGCGAGGACAAGGTCGAGCTGCGCGGCGTGAACTACCTCAAGGGGATCACGCCGCAGGGCAAGGTCTATGCGATGGGCCGCCTCGTGCGGGGACCGTCGGACGGGGCGTTGCCGACGACGGAGCTGGCTGGCGTCTGCTTCTCGCCCGACGGCTCGACCCTCTTCGTCAACGCCTACTGGCCCGGCATGACCCTCGCGATCACCGGGCCTTGGGAGCGACTGAGGGGCTGACCGCTACTGGTTCCGTCCCCGCGCCTGGACGGCCGCCCGGCGCGCCGCGACCATCTCCGGTGTGACCTCGCGGTTGTGGACCACCGAGCGTTCGTGCTCGAGCTCCAGGCCCTGGCCCATCGTGAGGGCGTAGCCGTCGTCGATCATGGCCTTGTAGGTCACCAGCATGTCGGCCTCGATGTCGGCCATCTGGGCGGCGAGCTGGAGGGCGGCGGGCATGAGTTCGTCGGGCGCCACCACCCGGTTCACCAGCCCCCATTCGTAGGCCTTGGCGGCGTCCAGGAAGTTGCCGGTGAGCGACAGTTCCTTGGCGCGATAGGGCCCGATGCAGCGGCTGAGCTTCTGCGACAGGCCCCAGCCCGGCGTGATGCCCACCCGCGCATGGGTGTCGGCGAACCGGGCGTTGGTCGAACAGATCAGCACGTCGCAGGCCAGCGCCACCTCGAAGCCGCCGGTGATCGCCACGCCGTTGATCGCGCCGATGATCGGCTTCGAGCAGGCCAGCACCGCCCGCGCCGGGTTCTCGGACGGATCGGTGGCGTTGGCCGCACCCATGCCCAGCGGGTCGCTGGACAGCTCCTTCAGGTCCAGGCCCGCGGTGAAGGCGCGCTCGCCGGCGCCGGTCAGGACGATCACCTTCACTTCGGGATCGGCCTCCAGTTCGAGGATCGCCTGCTGCAATGCGGCCCGCAGCGCCTTCGACAGCGCATTCATCGCCTCGGGGCGGTTCAGGGTGACGACGGCGACGCCGTCGAGGGGCTTTTCGACCAGCAGCATGGGGGACTCCTCTTCGCGCCCGGGATGGGCCGCTGCCGCCACGGAGGTCAAGGCGGCGTTGCCCCGAAAGGAGAAGCTGGCTAAGCACCAGCCGCTCCCAGACGCCGCCAGAGGACCCCATGACCGAGATCGTCGATATCACCGCCCGCGAGATCCTGGACAGCCGGGGCAACCCGACGGTCGAGGTGGACGTGATCCTCGAGGATGGGTCGATGGGCCGTGCGGCGGTCCCCTCCGGCGCCTCGACCGGCGCCCACGAGGCGGTGGAGAAGCGCGACGGCGACAAGGGCCGCTACCTGGGCAAGGGCGTCCAGAAGGCCGTCGAGGCGGTGAACGGCGAGATCTACGACGCGCTGTCGGGCTCCGACGCCGAGGACCAGCGCCGCATCGACAGCCTGCTGATCGAGCTGGACGGCACGAAGAACAAGGCCCGCCTGGGCGCCAACGCCATCCTGGGCGTCAGCCTCGCCACGGCGAAGGCGGCGGCCAGCTCGGCGGCCCTGCCGCTCTACAAGTACGTCGGCGGCGTCTCGGCCCGCGTCCTGCCGGTGCCGATGATGAACATCATCAACGGCGGGGCCCACGCGGACAACCCGATCGACATCCAGGAATTCATGATCCTGCCGACCGGCGCGGAGACCTTCGCGGAAGGCCTGCGCATGGGCGCCGAGATCTTCCACGCCCTGAAGGCGCAGCTGAAGGCGGCGGGCCACAACACCAATGTCGGCGACGAAGGCGGCTTCGCCCCTAACATCGGCTCGGCCGAGGCGGCGCTGGAGTTCATCGTCAAGGCGGGCGAGAGCGCCGGCTACAAGGCGGCCAAGGACTTCCACCTGGGCCTGGACGTGGCCTCCACCGAGTTCTTCAAGGGCGGCAAGTACGTCATGGAGGGCGAGGGCAAGACGGTCGATCCGGCGGGCATGGTCGACTACCTCGCCGGCCTGGTGGCCAAGTTCCCGATCGTCACCATCGAGGACGGCTGCGCCGAGGACGACTTCGACGGCTGGAAGCTGCTCACCGACAAGCTGGGCGCCAAGGTCCAGCTGGTGGGCGACGACCTGTTCGTGACCAACCCGGAGCGCCTGGGCATGGGCATCGGCAAGGGCCTGGCCAACTCCATCCTGGTGAAGGTCAACCAGATCGGCACCCTGAGCGAGACCCTGGACGCCGTCGATCTGGCCCACCGCAACGCCTACACCGCGGTGATGAGCCACCGCTCGGGCGAGACCGAGGACTCCACCATCGCCGACCTGGCGGTCGCCACCAACTGCGGTCAGATCAAGACCGGCTCGCTGGCGCGGTCCGACCGGACGGCGAAGTACAACCAGCTCCTGCGGATCGAGGAAGAGCTGGGCGACCAGGCCGTCTACGCCGGCAAGGGCGCGCTCCGGAACCTCTAGCGGCTCAGCCCGCCGATCAGGCTGATCAGCTCGGCCGTTCGGTGGGCGCCCGCCTTGTCCAGGATCCGCTTCAGGTGGGTCTTGGCCGTGCCTTCCGACATGCAGAGCTCGAACGCCACCTGCTTGGGCGCCCCGCCGCGGGCCAGGGCGGTGGCGAGCGCCGCCTCGCGAGGCGTCAGGCCGAAGGCGTCGACCAGGACCGCGGCGTCGACGGCGAGCGTCACGCCCGGATCGTCGATGAAGATCCCCACGCTCACCCCCGCCGTGCGCAGCCCGGGCGTTTCCAGCCGCTCGACCTGCAGGAGGAGCGGGAAGGGCGAGCCGTCGCGCGGGACGGCCAGCCGCAGGGCCTGTTCCGGCGGGGCGACGTCGGCCGCGGCGGCCGCCAGCATCGCCTGGAAGTGCCGCGCATGGCCGGGGGCCCGCAGGCGCAGGCCGAAGTCGTCCAGCACCAGGACGTCGGACGCCGTGGCGAGGTTCTGGGCCGCCCGGTTGGCGAACAGCAGCTGCAGGCGGCGGTCCAGCAGGACGACGGCTGAGCGCATCCGGTCCAGCATGCCGAACCCCGCATAGGCGCCCGACTGGGCGGCGGTCAGGCGCCGGCGCAGGCGGAAGGCGCGGGCCAGGTGGGGCCGCACCGCCTCCAGCAGCCCCATCGCCTCGGGTTCGTAGTCGCCCAGCTCCTCCGGACGGAACACCGACAGGAAGCTGCGCGTCTCCCCCACGTCCAGCGCCGTCAGCGCCGCGTGGTGACCGCCCAGCGGCTTGACGAAATCCGCGTAGAACTGGCTGTCGTACAGGGCGCGGCTCAGCGGCGTGTCGACGGGAACCATGTGGCACATGCGGTCCCAGCCCGAGCGCGGAAACCGGCCGAGCCAGATGCGCACGGATTCGTCGCCGAGCGTGCCCAGCATGCGCTGGCTGAGCGCGGGATCGACATTCCCCGCCGCCGCGCCCCAGACGCCGTCCGCCTGCCGCTGCTCGGCCGTGACGGCATGGTGGCCGCCGGTGCTGAGCGCCAGGCGCGTCAGGGCCTCCGGCATGGCCGCGGGATCCTCGGCCGCCTCGTAGAAGCGGTCCGCGAGGTCGAACACCAGATCGGCTGCACCCAACCGCAGGCCCTCCACATCCCCCGATTGGGGTACTCGCAACCGTAACTAGAATTCTAAATCGATCCATCGGCGCGTGGCGAAATCGCGCAAACGTGTAGAGCAATGGAGACGATGATATGCCCGACGAAACAATGGAACGGACAAGCGTTGCTGTAGTCAGCCGCAAGTCACCGATCGTGACGATCGATCCGCAGGCGCCCTCTTCGCCAGAGGTCCGCGCGTTGCTCAAGGATGTCGAAAACAAGCTCAAGCTGTCGTTCACGATGGCCGCCGCCGGCGTCGGCGCGCCGGAAGCCACCGAGATCGATCAGCTGTTCCAGGCCATGGTCGCCGCCCGCCCGGCGGCCGTGCGTGGGCGCGTCCGGGCCCGGGCCCAGAGCATGCTGAGCGCCCCGGCCGGCGTGCGCGAAACCTTCTTCGGCCGCTACGGCGCCGTCGAAAAGGCGGCCTACCGCGGGTCCGACAAGGCCGAGGCGGGTCTGGGCCGGCTGAACGTGTCCGGTCAGAAGCTGCACGCCAGCCTGATCGCCTTCGGCCAGAACGACGCCGTGCTGACCGATGCGCCGCCCAGCGTGTTCCAGGCCAAGAAGCTGACGGGCATCGACCTGTCCAAGCTGCGGGATCTGCCGAAGCTCAACCCGGACGTCGTGGCGGGCGCGAAGTACAAGAAGCTGGGGCTCTTCCTCAACAGCGTGCACTGCATCGAGGAGACCAGCGAACTGTCGGATTCGGACGAGATCGCCATGGGCGGGGTCGCCACCGATCCGGACGGCGACACCCACAAGATCCCCGAGTTCATGGTCTCGAACGACTTCGACGCCGGCGAGAAGAAGAAGTACCCGGGCCGGGGCAAGCTGCTGCACGAATGGAGCCTCGTGCGGGGACCGGACTGGCCCTACCTCTACCATGCGGTGCTGTGCATGGCGGAGAAGGACGGCGGCGGCTTCGCCGACTTCATCACCAAGCTCTGGAAGAAGATCGGCGACGAGGTCCAGAAGGCGATCGCCGGCGCCGCCGGCTCGGCCATCGGGGCGGCCCTCGGCTCCTACTTCGGCCCGCTGGGCACCGCCCTGGGCGCGGCCGTGGGCTGGCTGCTGGGCATGCTGGTCGACTGGATCATCAGCTGGTTCGAGGACGACCTCATCCGTTGCCGCACGATCCTGCTGGGCCTCGGGGCGGCCACCAAGTCGTACTACGACTGGGCCGGCCTCACCGCCGATCCGCCCAACCAGTTCAGCATGAACTTCAACGGCGACGGCGGCCGCTACCGCGTGTGGTGCAGCCTTTCGGTCTATCCATAGCCGAAACGACCGGCGCGCAGGCCCAAGGGGTCTGCGCGCCACGTTCGCGCCGCAACGTAAAATTAAGCATGGCGGCGCGATCTGGAGGGGCTGTTCTGGGAATCACCGTGCTGGCTCGCCTCCGCCCCTACCTGTCCACAGCCGCCCTGGCGCTGCTGATCTTCTATTTCGGCGTGCATGCGTTCACGGGCGAGGGCGGCCTGCTGAGGTCGAACCAGCGCGACGCCACCCTGACGGCCAAGACCCGCGAGCTGGCGGCCCTGACCGCCCAACGCCACGACCTGGAAGTGCGCGCCCAACTGCTGCGCGACACCAGCCTTTCCGCCGACCTGCTGGAGGAAAGAGCGCGCTCCCTGCTAGGCTTCGCGGACCCGAGGGATTATGTGATCCGCTTGAAACCCTGAGGCCGGTTCGTCGGTCTCGGGAGCCATCAAGAAGATCACGGAGTGACGCATGGCGCGCGGTCAGACCGGTGCGACCGGTCGGCGGAAAAGCAATGGCGCGACGAAGGAGGCCCCGAAGGGCCCGGCCGGCGTCACCAAGGAAGAGCTGCTTGGCTATTACCGGGAGATGCTGCTGATCCGCCGCTTCGAGGAGCGGGCCGGCCAGCTCTATGGCATGGGCCTGATCGGCGGCTTCTGCCACCTCTACATCGGCCAGGAAGCCATCGCGGTGGGCGTCGAGGCGGCCAAGAAGCCGGGCGACGAGGTGATCACCGGCTACCGTGACCACGGCCACATGCTGACCAGCGGCATGGATCCCAAGGAGGTCATGGCCGAGCTCACCGGCCGGATCGGCGGCTCTTCCAAGGGCAAGGGCGGCTCGATGCACATGTTCTCGACCGAGGCGGCCTTCTACGGCGGCCACGGGATCGTGGGCGCCCAGGTGCCGCTGGGCACGGGCCTCGGCCTCGCCAACTGGTACCGCGAGGACGGCAAGGTCAGCTTCGCCTTCTTCGGCGACGGCGCGGCCAACCAGGGCCAGGTCTACGAGGCCTTCAACATGGCCGAGCTGTGGAAGCTGCCGGTCGTCTATGTGATCGAGAACAACCAGTACGCGATGGGTACGGCGATCCAGCGCTCGTCGGCCGAGACCCGGCTGCACAAGCGGGGCGTCTCGTTCGGCATCCCGGGCGAGGAAGTCGACGGC
Source organism: Phenylobacterium sp. CCH9-H3 (assembly GCF_001557235.1). Lineage (GTDB taxonomy): Bacteria > Pseudomonadota > Alphaproteobacteria > Caulobacterales > Caulobacteraceae > Phenylobacterium. Next base: position 73,929 of record NZ_LSJI01000083.1, read on the forward strand.
ATGGACGTGCTGGCCGTGAAGGCCGCCGCAGAAAAGGCCGCCGAGCACGCCCGCTCTGGGAAGGGCCCCTACATCCTGGAGATGAAGACCTACCGCTACCGCGGCCACTCCATGAGCGACCCGGCCAAGTACCGGACGCGGGAGGAGGTGGACGAGGTCCGCAAGACCCGCGATCCCATCGACCACGTCGAGGACCTGCTGGAGAAGAACGGCTGGGCCGACGAGGCCACCCTCAAGGCCATCGACGCCGAGGTGAAGAAGATCGTCGCCGATGCGGCCGAATTCGCCCGCACCAGCCCCGAGCCCGACCCGTCCGAACTCTACACCGACGTCTACACGGAGAGCCACGCGTGACCGACATCCTGATGCCGGCGCTCTCTCCGACGATGGAGGAGGGCACGCTCGCCAAGTGGCACGTGAAGGTGGGCGACAATGTGCGCTCCGGCGACGTGATCGCCGAGATCGAGACCGACAAGGCCACCATGGAGGTCGAGGCGGTCGACGAAGGCGTGATCTCCGAGATCCTCGTGCCGGAAGGCTCGGAGGAGGTGAAGGTCAACACGCCGATCGCGCGCCTGGGCGGCGAGGGCGGCGCGGCCGCCAAGACCCCCGAGCCGAAGGCGGAAGCGCCTGCGCCCGCGGCGCAGGCCGCCGCCGGCGATCCCGAGAAGCAGCCGCCGGAGACGGCCAGGCCGCGGCCGGAGGGCGAGGGCGCCGCGCCCGTCACGCCCAAGCCGCCGCTGAAGGATCCTGAGCTGCCTGAGGGCGTCAACCTGGTGAAGGTGACGGTCCGCGACGCTCTGCGCGACGCCATGGCCGAGGAGATGCGCCGCGACGGCGACGTCTTCCTCATGGGCGAGGAGGTCGCGCAGTATCAGGGGGCCTACAAGGTCAGCCGCGGCCTGCTGGACGAGTTCGGCCCCAAGCGCGTCATCGACACCCCGATCACCGAGTACGGCTTCGCCGGCCTCGGCGTTGGGGCGGCCATGGCCGGCCTGAAGCCGATCGTCGAGTTCATGACGTTCAACTTCGCCATGCAGGCCATTGATCACATTATCAATTCGGCCGCCAAGACGCTGTACATGTCGGGCGGCCAGATCAAGACCAGCATCGTCTTCCGCGGCCCCAACGGCGCGGCGGCCCGCGTGGCCGCCCAGCACAGCCAGGACTACGCGGCCTGGTACGGCCACGTACCGGGCCTGAAGGTCATCGCCCCCTACGACGCGGCCGACGCCAAGGGCCTCCTGAAGGCGGCCATTCGCGATCCGAACCCCGTGGTCTTCCTCGAGCACGAGATGCTCTACGGCCAGGAGTTCGACGTGCCGGAAGGCGTCGACTGGGTGGTGCCGATCGGCAAGGCGAAGGTGCGCCGCGAGGGCGCGGGCGTCACCCTGGTGGCCTATTCCCGGATGGTCGGCTTCTGCCTGCAGGCCGCCGAGGAACTGGCCAAGGACGGGATCGAGGCCGAGGTCGTCGACCTGCGCACGATCCGGCCCATGGACATCGAGACCGTCGTCGAGAGCGTGAAGAAGACCAACCGCCTGGTCACCGTCGAGGAGGGCTGGGGCCCCATGGGCGTCGGCGCCGAGGTGGCGGCCAAGGTGACCGAACTGGCCTTCGACTACCTCGACGCCCCGCCGATGCGGGTCTGCCAGGAGGACGTGCCGCTGCCCTACGCCGCCAACCTGGAGGCGCTGTCGATGCCTTCGGTGGAGCGGATCGTGAAGGCGGCCAAGGCCGTCTCGTACAAGTGAGCGAGGCCTTCGCCTGGCGGGCGGGCGGGTGCCACTGCGGCGGCGTCCGTTTCGAGGTGGCCCTGCCGGCGCGCGTCGAGGCGCAGACCTGCAACTGCTCCATGTGCGCCAAGACGGGCTTCGTGCACGTGATCGTGCCGGAGAGCCGCTTCCGCTTGACCAAGGGCGCCGACCGCCTGGCCGAGTACACGTTCAATACCCGGGTGGCGAAGCACCTGTTCTGCGCGGACTGCGGCGTGAAGAGCTTCTACCGCCCGCGGTCGAACCCCGACGGCTGGAGCGTCAACGGCCGCTGCCTGGACACCGTGGACGGGCTGGAGCTCGTCATCGAGGCCTTCGACGGCCAGAACTGGGAGGCCAATGCGGCGTCCCTCAGCCATCTCTCCAAGGAACACGCATGACGGACATCCTCATGCCCGCCCTCTCGCCCACCATGGAAGAGGGCACGCTGGCCAAGTGGCACGTGAAGAAGGGCGACACCGTGAAGTCCGGCGACGTGATCGCCGAGATCGAGACCGACAAGGCGACCATGGAGGTCGAGGCGGTGGACGAGGGCGTCGTCGACGAGATCCTGATCGCCGAGGGCTCGGAGGGCGTGAAGGTCAATACCCCGATCGCGCGGCTGGCCGGCGAGGGCGAGGCGCCTGCGCCCAAGGCCGAGGCGCCGAAAGCCGAGGCTCCCAAGGCCGAGGCCGCGCCCCCGCCCGCCAAGGCGCCCGAACCCGCCAAGGCCGAGGCGCCCAAGCCTGCGCCTGCCGCAGCTCCGGCGCCCGCGAAGGCGGCGGACGGCGGCCGCATCTTCGCCTCGCCGCTGGCGCGCCGGCTGGCCGAACAGAAGGGCCTCGATCTCTCGGCCATGACCGGGTCCGGCCCGCACGGCCGCATCGTGAAGGTGGACGTCGACAAGGCCCAGCCCGGCCAGGCGAAGGCTCCGGCGGCCGCGCCGGCCGGCGCTCCGGCCGCTCAGGCGCCGCGCCAGGCCCAGAGCCTGGAGCAGATGGGCATCGCGCCCGGCAGCTACGAGCTGATCCCGCTGGACGGCATGCGCAAGACGGTCGCGCGCCGAATGACGGACAGCTTCCGGGACGTGCCGCACTTCCCGCTCAACATGGACCTGGAGATCGACGAGCTCCTGGCCGCCCGCGCGAAGATCAACGCCATGCTGGAGAAGCAGGGCGTGAAGGTCAGCGTCAACGACATTGTGATCAAGGCCGCCGCCATCGCCCTGATGCGGGTGCCGGAAGCCAACGCGTCCTACACGCCCGAAGGCATCGCCATGCACAAGCACGCCGACATCGCCATGGCGGTCGCGGTGCCGGGCGGCCTGATCACCCCGATCATCCGCGCCGCCGAGACCAAGGGCCTGGCTCAGATCGCCACTGAGGCCAAGGACCTGGCCGAACGGGCGCGCAGCAAGAAGCTGAAGCCCGAGGAGTTCCAGGGCGGGACCTTCTCGATCTCGAACCTCGGCATGTTCGGCATCAAGTCGTTCGCCTCGATCATCAACGAGCCGCAGGGCGCCATCCTGTCCGTTGGCGCCGGCGAGAAACGGCCCGTGGTGCGCGGCGATCAGCTGGCCATCGCGACGGTTATGTCTGTCACCCTGACCTGCGATCACCGGGTGGTCGACGGCGCGACGGGCGCCAAGTGGCTGGCGGCCTTCAAGCCGCTGATCGAAGACCCGCTCAACATGATCGTCTAAGGACGCGCCTTGACCAGCATCTACGACTTCAGCGCCGAAACGCTCGACGGCCGGCCCGCGCCGTTGGCGGACTATCGGGGCAAGGTCGTCCTGATCGTCAACACGGCCAGCAAATGCGGCTTCACCCGCCAGTACGAGGGCCTGGAGAAGCTCTACAAGCGCTTCCGTGACCGCGGCCTGGTGATCCTTGGGTTCCCCTGCAACCAGTTCGGCGCCCAGGAACCGGGCGATGCGCAGGAGATCGCGAACTTCTGCTCGCTGACCTACGACGTCCAGTTCCCGATGATGCGAAAGATCGACGTCAACGGCCCGCAGGCCCACCCCCTCTACGCCTACCTCAAGAAGGCCAAGAAGGGCGTGCTGGGCACCCAGGGCATCAAGTGGAACTTCACCAAGTTCCTCGTCGACCGGAACGGCCAGGTCACCGGCCGCTACGCTCCGAATGTTGAACCCAAGGCGCTGGAAGGCGCGATCGAGGCTTTGCTCTGATGGCTGATGCGTTCGATGTCGTCGTGATCGGGTCGGGCCCTGGCGGCTACGTCACCGCCATCCGCGCCTCGCAGCTCGGGATGAAGACCGCCATCGTCGAGCGGGCGGAGCTGGGCGGCATCTGCCTGAACTGGGGCTGCATTCCCACCAAGGCGCTGCTGAAGTCCGGCGAGGTGTACGAACAGCTCGATCACCTGAAGGACTACGGCCTGTCGGTGGAAAAGCGCGGCTTCGACTTCGACGCCGTGGTGCAGCGTTCGCGGAAGGTGGCCTCGACCCTGAACGCGGGCGTCACCTTCCTGATGAAGAAGAACAAGATCGAGGTGGTGACCGGAACCGCGCGCCTGGAGAAGGGGCAGGGCGCGCCGACCGTCGTCGTCGGCGATCGTAAGCTGACCGCCAAGCACGTGATCCTGGCCACCGGCGCCCGCGCCCGGACGATCCCGGCCATCGGCCTGGAACCGGACGGCGAGCGTGTCTGGACCTATCGCGAGGCCCTGGTCCCCAAGTCCGCGCCCAAGACCCTCGTCGTCATCGGCTCGGGCGCCATCGGCATGGAGTTCGCCAGCTTCTACCGGGCCCTGGGCTCGGATGTGACCGTGGTCGAGATGATGCCGCGCATCCTGCCCGTCGAGGACGAGGAGGTCTCCAAGGCCGCGCACAAGGCCTTCGAGAAGCGGGGCATCAAGTTCCGCGTCCCGGCCAATGTGAAGAAGCTGACCAAGACCAGGTCGGGCGTGAGCCTGGAGATCGAGGCGGGCGGCAAGGCCGAGACGCTTGAGGCCGAGGTGGCCATCGTGGCGGTCGGGATCGTCGGCAACGTCGAGGACATGGGCCTGGAAGCCCTGGGCGTGAAGATCGAGAAGACCCACGTGGTCACAGACGCCCACGGCGCCACGGGCGTGCCCGGACTCTATGCGATCGGCGACGTGGCGGGGCCGCCGTGGCTGGCCCACAAGGCGAGCCACGAGGGCGTCCACTGCATCGAGCATATCGCGGGCCTCAAGCCCACGAACCTGACCTCACCGATCCCGGGCTGCACCTACACCACGCCCCAGGTGGCCTCCGTGGGCCTGACCGAAGCCCAGGCCAAGGAAAAGGGCCTGGAGCCGAAGGTCGGCCGCTTCCCCTTCCGCGTGAACGGCAAGGCCATCGCCGCGGGCGAGCTGGACGGCTTCGTCAAGACGGTCTTCGACGGCAAGACCGGGGCCCTGATCGGCGCCCACATGATCGGCCACGAGGTGACCGAGATGATCCAGGGGTTCACCCTGGCCATGACCCTGGAGGCGACCGAAGCCGAGCTGCAGGCCACGGTGTTCCCGCATCCGACCATGAGCGAAGCCATGCACGAGGCCTCGCTCGACGCCTACGGGATGGTTCTGCACATCTAGGCGGTCAGTCGGTCCGCTTCCTCACCGCCGCGTCCAGGCTCCAGGCGCCGGGGCCGGCGCAGGCCAGGTAGAGGAAGATGAAGCAGAACAGGATCGCCGCCTCGCCGCCGTTGAGGGCCGGCCAGAAGCCCTGGCTGCCGTGCGCCATGAAATAGGCCACCGCCATCTGGCCCGAGCAGAGGAAGGCGGCCAGGCGGGTGAACAGACCCAGCGCGATCAGGCCGCCGCCCACGACCTCGATGATCGCCGCCGCCATCAGCAGCGGGGGCAGGGGATCGGGCGCGCCGGGCTGAGGGGCTGGGAAGCCGACCAGCTTCATCAGGCCGTGCTCCATGAACAGCAGCGCGGCGATGATCCGCAGCAGGGCGAGCGCCCGCGGCGCCCAGACGGCCAGACTTGGCATCGATGTTCCCCTTCAGGTCAGGCGGCGCGTCGCATCTCCGCGTCCACGATACGCTGCAGCGCGACGTAATCGGTCTTGCCGGTGCCCAGGACCGGGATTTCCTGCACGCGGATGATCTTTCGAGGCACCGCCAGTTCGGGGGCGCCGATCTGCTGGGCGTGCAGGATCAGCGGAGCCGGGTCGGCGTCGCGCCGGTCGGTGACCAGGATCAGGCGCTCGCCCTTCTTGGGATCGGGCAGGGCCACCACCGCATGCCGGCAGTCGGGCCAGACGGCGGCCGCCAGGTCCTCGGCGGCGGTCAGGGAGACCATCTCGCCGCCCACCTTGGCGAAGCGCTTCACTCGGCCCAGGATCTTGATCCAGTCGTCGTCGGACAGCGAGACCACGTCGCCCGTGTCGTGCCAGCCGTCCTCGGGCGGCTCGATCCCGCCGTCGGCGCGCAGATAGCCGGACATCACATTGGGGCCGCGGACCAGCAGCTTGCCGCCGCCGGGGATGCCTTCAACCGGCTCCAGGCGGGTCTCCATGCCCGGCAGCAGCCCGCCGACCGTGCCGCGCCGGTTGTCGGTGGGCTTGTTCACGGCGATCACCGGCGAGCATTCGGTGGCGCCGTAGCCCTCCAGCAGCGGGATCGGACCGAATTTCTCGGTGATCAGGTTGTGGGTTTCCTCCCGCACCTTCTCCGCCCCGCAGACCACGAAGGTCAGGTCGCTGAGTTCGCCGGGCGCCGCCGAGCGCGCGTACTGGTTGATGAAGGTGTCGGTGGCGAAGAGCACGTTCGCGCGGCTGTCCTTCACCAGCGGCGGGATCTGCTTGATGTGCAGCGGCGACGGATACTGGAAGGTCTTCAGACCCGTCAGCAGCGGCAGCAACGCACCGCCCGTCAGGCCGAAGACGTGGAAGATCGGCAACGGGTTGAAGAAGACCCAGTTGGTGTCGAGGGGGATGTGCTGATTGATCTGACGGCAGTTCGCCACCAGGTTTGCATTGCTGAGCACCACGCCTCGGGGCGCGCCGAAACTGCCCGAGGTGAACAGGATGACGCCGGGGTCCGAAGGCGCGACGGGCGTCCGGAACCGCTTCGGCATCGCGCCGGCCGCGGCGGCGAACAGCTTGTCGGCCAGGCCCACCGTCTGGCGCACCTCCTCGAGATAGACCACCTGGGCCTTGTCCTCGAGCGCATCGATCAGGTCGTGCAGCTTGCCCTGCTCGACGAAGCGATGGGACGTCAGCACGGTCCTGATGCCGGCGAGGTCGCAAGCAGCCTTCAGATTGCGGATGCCGGCCGTGAAGTTCAGCATCGTCGGCACGCGGCCGAACGCGTGCAGCGCGAAGAAGGTGACGATCCCGCCCGAACTGGACGGCAGCATGACCCCAACACGTTCACCCTTACGGGTGAACGACGCGATCTTGCGACCCAGGGCGAACGAAGCCCGGATCAGGTCGAGATAGGTGAGGGGGTTGCGCTCCTGGTCTTCCAGGATCGGCTTCTTCAGCCCATGTTTCCGCGCCGCGGACAGCAACGCATCGAAGATCGAAGACTGCGCCTCGGCGCTGTCGAACGGAGTCAAAGGCGCTCGCCTCCCAGTGTTCTCGTTGCGGGGAACCTATCGCCCATGGAACCGGCTGAAAAGATCGGTAACGAGGCGTGAAGCTCGCCTCGCGGCCGACGCGACCGTACGCACGCTTGATCCGGAGGCCCGGACGGACGATCTAGGGGCTATGGCCGTGGTCATCGACACCCTGAACCAGCGCCGTCCGCGGCACCCCGAAAAGCAGAACCGGCCGGATTCGCCGATCCTGCGAAAGCCGGAGTGGCTGCGGGTCCGCGCCCCGGGCTCGACCGGCTACAACGCCACCCGGGACATCGTGAAGGGCCACGGCCTGGTCACGGTCTGCGAAGAGGCCGCCTGCCCGAACATCGGGGAGTGCTGGTCCAAGAGCCACGCGACCATGATGATCATGGGCGAGATCTGCACGCGGGCCTGCTCGTTCTGTAACGTGGCCACCGGCAAGCCGAACGCCCTGGATCCCACCGAGCCCGCCCGCGTCGCCGACGCCGTGGCGAAGATGGGGCTGAAGCACGTGGTCATCACCTCGGTGGACCGGGATGACCTGGCCGACGGCGGCGCGGCGCACTTCGCCGCCGTGGTCCTGGCCATCCGCCAGGCTTCGCCCGCCACCACGGTCGAGATCCTGACGCCGGATTTCCTGCGCAAGCCGCTCGAGGCGGTGCACGAGGTGATCGACGCCCGCCCTGACGTCTTCAACCACAACCTCGAGACCGTGCCGCGGCTGTACCTCTCGATCCGCCCGGGCGCCCGGTATTACAACTCGCTGCGCCTGCTGGAGCGGGTGAAGGAGCGCGACCCGACCCAGTTCACCAAGTCCGGCATCATGGTCGGCCTGGGCGAGGCGAAGGAGGAGGTCATGCAGGTGATGGACGACATGCGCTCCGCCGGCGTCGACTTCATCACGATCGGCCAGTACCTGCAGCCCACGCGCAAGCATGCGCCGATCGACCGGTTCGTGCACCCGGACGAGTTCCGGGCCTACGAGGAGATCGCCCGGGCAAAGGGGTTCCTGATGGTCTCCGCCAGCCCGCTCACCCGCTCGTCGCACCACGCCGGCGAGGACTTCGCCCGGCTGCAGGAGGCGCGGCGGGCGAAAGAGGCGGCCGCCTAGCTTGCACCACCACGTCTCACGGCTCCTGCCCTATACGCCGGACCAGCTGTTCGCCCTGGTGGGCGACGTCGACCGCTATCCCGAGTTTGTGCCCTGGATCAGTTCCATGCGGACCTGGAATGCGCGTGACCTGGGCGAGGGCGCCGACAGCCTGGACGCCGAGGCGGGCGTGGGCTTCTCGTTCCTCAAGGAGCGGTTCGCCACGCGCGTGCGGCGCGACAGCGTCGAGCGCCGGATCGACGTCAGCCTGTTGTCCGGGCCCTTCCGGCGGCTGACGAATACCTGGCGGTTCCTGGAAGACGAGGCCGGGACGCGGATCGAGTTCGACATCGACTTCCAGTTCAAGTCACGCCTCCTGGAGGGCCTTCTCACGGCCAACTTCCATCACGCGGTCGAGCGGCTCATGGGCTGTTTCGAGGACCGGGCGAAGGCGCTCTACGGCTGAACGCCCACAGCACGAGGCCTGCGGCAAGCACCACGAGCAGTGCGGGCAATTCCTTCGTCGCCCCCAGCAGCAGGACACCGGTGAACAGCGCCGCGGTGAACAGGGCGATCGGACCCCGGAAGGGCAGCGAGAACCGGGGCTCGGGCGCATCGGGCCGCCGCGACATGCGCCACAAGGAAACGCAGCACAGGATATAGCCCGTCAGGCGGGCCGCGGTGGCGATCGTGAGGGCGGTGAGCAGATCGCTGGCCATGGCGAACCCGAAGCCCAGGAGGCTGGAGATGACGATCGCCACGTGCGGCGTGCGCCAGCGCGGGTGGACGTGGCCCAGCCAGCGCGGCAGCTGGTCCTGCTCGGACAGCGCCAGCAGCATGCGCGGCATGGAGATGGTGATGACCAGGATCGTCCCGACGATCACGGCCAGGGCCCCGGCCGAGACGGCGATGGCCCCGGCGTCGCCGAACAGCTGCCGGCCCACCTCGGCGAGCGGCCGGTCGTTCGCGGCCGGGCTGTCCAGCACGCCCACGCACACCAGCAGGACCGCGGCGTAAGCGAAGGTGACCGCGGCCACCCCGCCGATCAGGGCCGCCGGCACGTCGCGTTGCGGATCGCGCGCCTCGCCGGCGACGACCGAGCCGCGCTCGAAGCCGGAATAGGCGAACAGGTAGATCAGCATCGCCTGGGCGAACGGAACGGCGGTGGGCAGGGACGAGTCGATCGCCAGCCGGTCCGCCTGGACGAACCCGATGCCGGCCGCGGCGAAGGCCAGCACGAACCCCACCTTCAGCACGATCAGGACATTGCTGGCGCGAGCCGACTGGCGGATGCCCACCAGGACGATGCCGGTCAGGATCGCGCCCAGCAAGCCGATGGTCAGATAGCGCGGCGCGCCCGATTCCAACGCCGGGACGAAGCCCGCGAGGTAGGTGACGAACAGGGCCGACAGGGTGGCGACCGACATCGCCTGGCTGAACCACATCAGCCAGCCGACGGCGAAGGCGGGCAGGGCGGGCAGGGCCGCGCGCGCATAGAGATAGGGCCCGCCCGTGCCGGAAAACCGGCTCGACAGGTCGGCGAAGCAAAGGATCAGCGGCATGAGCGCGAGCGCCGCGGCGGCGAGGACCACGAAGCTCCAGCCGCCGGCCAGGGCATAGACCTTCGCGGGAGCGGCCAGCATGCCGGCCCCGATCATGGCGTTCAGCACGATGCCCGTGAGGTCGCGGCGGCGCAGGGCGCGGACGAGGTGCGGCGCTTCGCTCAGGTGAGGCGGTCCCGCATCATCTGGAGGGCCGCCTGGACCGCGGCGAGCTGGACGCCTTCCCGGGTGTCCTGCTCGAAGAAGTGTTCTTCATGCACGAGCCGCTGATTGGTCCGCGCGGTGGCGATGTGGACCGTCCCCACGGGCTTCAGGGGCGTGCCGCCGCCCGGACCGGCCACCCCGGTGATCGCCACGGCGAGGTGCGCGTTCGAGGCCTCCAAGGCGCCTTCGGCCATCATCCGCGCCACCGGCTCGGACACCGCGCCGAGGTCGGCGATCAGGTCGCCAGGCACGCCCAGAAGCTCCTGTTTGGCGCGGTTGGAATAGGTGACGAACCCACGCTCGAACACATCGGACGACCCGGCGATCGAGCAGATGGCGCCCGCCACCAGGCCGCCGGTGCAGCTTTCCGCGGTAACGATGCGCAGGGACCGTTCCCGCGCCTCGTCGATCAGGAGGCGCGCCAGGGTCACGATCTCCAGGTTGAACATCAGCTTGAAGGTCCCTCTACTCCGGGCGAACTGAGCACTGCCCGCCCCCATCGACAAGGCGATTCGAGACCCTATGACCACGCTTGCCGACGGGGCCCCGGCCCGCACCGCGCCCCCGGCGCTCTTCGCCGCTACGGTCTTCACCAGCGCCGCGCTGGTGTTCCTGGTCCAACCGATGGTGGCCAAGCTGGTCCTGCCCCTGCTGGGCGGAAGCCCATCGGTGTGGAACACCTCGATGGCGTTCTTCCAGCTCGCGTTGCTGGCCGGCTACTTTTACGCCCACCTCCTGCAGCGGATCCCTTCGGTGCGCGGCCAGGCGATCGCCCACATCGCGGCGCTGCTCGTCGCCGCCGTGGCCTTGCCCCTGCGCGTGAACGAATTGGCGGGACCGCCATCGTCCGACCATCCGAACCTGTGGCTGCTGGCCGTCCTGGCGCTCTCGATCGGAGCGCCGTTCGCGATCCTCTCGGCGACCGCGCCGCTGGTGCAGGCGTGGCATGCGCGGACCATCGGCGCGACCGAGGGCAAGGAGCCCTACGTCCTTTATGCGGCCAGCAACCTCGGCAGCCTGATCGCCCTTCTGGCCTATCCGGTCGTGGTCGAGCCGCTGACGTCCCTGGCGGAGCAGCGCTATGGCTGGAGCGCCGGCTACGGGCTCTTCGTGCTGGTCATCGTCGCCCTGGCGCTCGCCGTCATGCGCGTCCGCTCGGCGGCCGTCGTGCGAACGGAAGCGACGGCGCCGCCTCCGTCCTGGGCCAGCCGGGCAGGGTGGGTGGCGTTGGCGGCCATTCCTTCGAGCCTCATGCTGGGGGTGACCACTCACATCACCACCGATGTGGCCTCGGCGCCGTTCCTGTGGGTGGCGCCGCTCGCCCTCTACCTGGTGACGTTCATCATCGCCTTCCAGGAGCGGCCGGCGATCCGGCCGGCGCTGACATTGACCCTGCAGGCTGCGGCTGCGGCCTGTTGCGTTGCGCTGCTGCCGTTCAAGTCGACGGCCCTGCCGCTGCAGCTCTTCGTCCACCTGGCCGCCTTCTTCCTGACGGCGCTGATGTGCCACCAGCGCCTGGTGGCGCACCGGCCGGATCCGGCGCACCTCACCGAGTTCTACCTCTGCCTCTCGCTGGGCGGCGTGGTCGGCGGGGCCTTCAACGCCTTTGTCGCTCCGGTGATCTTCAACGACGTGTGGGAATACCCCATCGTCCTGGCGCTCTCGTGCCTCGCGCGGCCCTGGGGCGACCTGAACCGCATTCCCCGCTGGAGCTGGGCGATGCTGATCGTAGGGGTCGGCGCGGCGATCGCCACGCCCATGGCGGTGACGTTCGCGGGCTCGCGGGTGACCACGGAGTCCGTCGTCGGCGCCTTCGACCAGTCCGAGCTGTTCGACATGGGGATGAAGACGCTGCTGGTCCTGGCCATGCTGGCGGCGTTCATGGTCCGGCGGCACGCCCTGATGTTCTTCGCCGTCCTGGCGGTGCTGACCTATGCCGCCGAGGCGGCGGCCGACCGGACGGACACGCGACAGAGCTGGCGCAGCTTCTTCGGCGTTTTGAAGCTGTCGCAGACCTACGTCCCGAGCATCGGGCAGGTGAAGATGCTGGCGCACGGCACCACGCTGCATGGCGCCCAAGCGCAGGACCCGCGCTACCGCTGCCGGCCGATGGTCTACTACACGCCGAACACTCCGATCGGTCAGGTGTTCGTGGCCAAGCAGAAGGCCTCGCCGAGCTTGCGGATCGGAGCGGTGGGCCTCGGAACGGGGTCCGTCGCCGGCTACGTGCGGGCGGCCGACCATCTCAGCTTCTACGAGATCGACCCGCTGGTGGTGCGGATCGCCAGCGACCCGGTGAATTTCAGCTACACAACCCTGTGCGCCAAGAGCCTGGTCGACTACGTGATCGGCGACGCGCGCCTGACGGTGGCCAAGGAGCAGCCGGGCAGCTTCGACATCCTGCTGATCGACGCCTTCTCGTCGGATGCGGTGCCGGCCCACCTGCTCACCGTGGAAGCCGTGCGCGGCTACCTCACCAAGCTGAAGCCGGACGGCATCCTGATCCTGCACCTGTCCAACCGGAACCTGGACCTGATGCATCCGGCGCAGGCCGTGGCCCGCGCCGCCGGCGGCTGGTCGCTGGCGCAGAACTATGTTGCGCCCCAGGAGGACCCTGCCGGGACTTGGGAATCGTCCGAGGACGCCGTGATCATCGCGAAGAACAAGGCGGCGCTGGACGCCTTCATGGCCTCAGGCAAGTGGCGCTGGGGCGACCCCTTCAAGGCCAAGCCCTGGACCGACGACTACACCAATCTCGCCGGTTCGCTGTACGCCCACCTCAAGGGCCGGTGGACGTGGCTGCCGTGATCTAGATCGGGGTTTCGACCGCCACGACGGCCTGGGCCATCAGGCCTTCCTCGCGACCGGTGAAGCCCATCCCCTCGGTCGTCGTCGCCTTGACGCTGACGCGGTCGATGGGAAGGCCCAGCAGTTCGGCGATGCGCGCCCGCATCGCGTCCCGGTGCGGCCGGATCTTGGGCCGCTCGCAGATGAGGGTCAGGTCCGCATTCAGGATCCGGCCGCCGCGCGCCGCGACCCGGCTCACCGCGTGCAGGAGAAAGCGGTTGGACGAGGCGCCTTTCCACTGGGGATCCGATGGCGGGAAGTGCTCGCCGATGTCACCGTCCGCGATGGCGCCCAGCACCGCGTCGGTCAGGGCGTGCAGGGCGCAGTCGGCGTCGGAATGGCCCACGAGGCCCAGGTCGTGCTGGATGCGGATGCCGCCGAGCCAGACCACGTCGCCCGGCCCGAACCGGTGCGCGTCGATGCCCTGGCCCATGCGCACGATCCGCCGCCCGCCGCAGAGTTGTTCGGCCAGCATGAAGTCTTCCGGGTAGGTCAGCTTCATCAGCATCGGATCGCCTGGGACCATGGCCACATGGCCGCCGGCCCGCTCCATCACCGAGGCGTCGTCGGTCGGCTCCTCCCCGGCCGGCCAGCGGCGGTAGGCGGCCTTCAGCTTTCCGAGCCGGAAGGCCTGGGGGGTCTGGGCCCGCCACAGGCCGTCGCGAGAGACGGTCTCGTCCACCAGGCCGTCGCCGCGCTTCAAGGTGTCGGGGACGGGCAGGGTGGGGATGGCCCCGTCGGCCAGGTCCAGCGCCGCCAGCAGACGGTCCACATGGCTGCGGCCGACAAACGGTCGGGCGGCGTCGTGTATCAATACGGGTTGAGCGGCTTTCGCCGTGAGGGCCGCAAGGCCGGCCTGGACGGATTCGGCGCGGGTCTTGCCTCCGGTGACCGCCTTCCAGCCTTGGAGACCAACGAGGGCCTCGTCGGCCTGCGACAACCGGTCGCGCGCCACCACCACGACGACCTCCGAGGCGCCGGCGGCCAGCAGGCCTTCGACCGACCAGCGCAGGATCGGCCGGCCGCCCAGCGCGCGCCACGCCTTCGGCTCGCCCGGCCCAGCCCGCAGCCCTTCGCCGGCCGCCACGATCACCGCGGAGAAACTCATACAGGCGCTCATACGAAACTGGCGGGGCGTGTCCAGCTTTCCGGCTTTACGTTAGCGGTGACATCTGCCTAAAAAGGTAGCGATGGGCGTGTCTATAAAATGAGCAGCGTGCTCGACATCGGCGGGGTGAAGGTCGGCGGCCGCGTCTGGATCGCGCCGATGACCGGCGTGTCGGACCTGCCGTTCCGCCGCGCCGCCAGTCGGCTGGGCGCGGCGTACGTCGCCACCGAGATGGTCGCCTGCGCCGAATTCTCCAGGGGACGCTCCGACGTCGTGCGCCGCGCCGCGGTGGGCGAGGGGCTGCCTCTGATGGTGGTGCAGTTGGTCGGCCGCGACCCGGTCGACATGGCCGAGGGCGCGCGCCTGGCGGCCGCGGCGGGCGCCGAGATCATCGACCTCAACTTCGGTTGCCCGGCGCGCGAGGTGACAGGCGGGCACGGCGGCTCGGCCCTGATGCGCGAGCCCGACCTGGCCGCCGAGCTCATGGCCGCCGCGGTGGAGGCCGTGGACGTCCCGGTGACCGTCAAGATGCGGCTGGGCTGGGACAACGACTGCCGCAATGCGCCGGACCTGGCCGCGCGGGCCGAGGCGATCGGGGTCAAGGCCGTGACGGTCCACGGCCGCACCCGCTGCCAGTTCTACAAGGGCGCCGCCGACTGGGCCGCCATCCGGCCGGTGAAGGACGCGGTGTCGATCCCGGTCATCGCCAACGGGGACATCGTCGACGGACGCAGCGCCCGGGCCGCCCTGGACGCCAGCGGCGCGGACGCAGTGATGGTCGGCCGGGGCGTCTACGGCAAGCCATGGATCGCCGCCCAACTGCAAGCGGAGCTGGACGGCCGGCCCTTCGAGGAGCCTCCGGCCGAAGAGCGCCTCGCCATCGCGATCTCGCACCTGCGCGAGAGCCTCGAGTTCTACGGCGAACGCCTGGGCCTGCGGATCTTCCGCAAGCACCTGGCCGCCTACATCGAAAACGCCCCCTGGCCCGCCGACGCGCAGGCCCGGAGAGAAGCGCGCGCGGCCCTGTGCCGCCTGGAGGACGCCCGATCGGTCGAGAGGGGGCTGCAAGCCCTCTGGGGACCTCCAGACCACAGGCTCGCTGCATGAGTGGGAAGACCAAGTTTCAGGACAAGGGCGTGGACATGGACGCCTTGAAGGCCGCGGCCTTCGAGCTCAGTCCGGACCCGTCCCTGGTGGTGGACGCCGAGGGCGCCCTGGTGGCCGTGAACGAGGCCGCGGAGTCGCTGTTCGGCCAGGGACTGGGGCTGCTGGCCCGAGGACGGTTCCGGGCCGCGCTGCCGCCAGGCTCGGCGCTGGTCTCGCTGCTGAACCGGGCCATCGAGGAGGACGCCCGCGTCCGCGAGCGGGGCGTGCACATCAGCCTGTTCGGCCTGCCGCCGTTCGAGGCCGACGGGGCGGCGGCGCCGCTGGGCGACGGTTCGGTCCTGCTGACCCTCACCGTGAAAAATGGGCTGGGCAACGAACGCAGCGCCCACGAGGCTGCCGGGCTCCGTTCGCTGGTGGGCCTGGGCCGAATGCTGGCGCACGAGATCAAGAACCCGCTGGCCGGCATCCGGGGCGCCGCCCAGCTGCTGAAGTCCGGCGCCAAGGCCGAGGATGCGCCGCTGGCGCAGCTCATCGTCGACGAGACCGACCGGGTGCGGCGACTGGTGGATCGGATGGAGGCCTTCTCCGACGACGCCCTGCCCAGCCTGACGCCGATCAACATCCACCAGATCCTCGACCGCGTGCGGGCGCTGGCCACGAACGGTTTCGCCGAGGGCCTGGGCCTGAAGGAGAGCTACGACCCCTCGCTGCCGCCGGTGCCGGGCGACGAGGACCAGCTGATCCAGATCTTCCTGAACCTGGTGAAGAACGCCGCCGAAGCGGCCCATGCACGCGGCGACGGCCGTGGCGAGGTTTCGATCCACACCGCCTATCGCCACGGCGTGCGGGTGCGGTCGGCCAAGGGGCAGGCGCTGCGCGGCGCGCCGCTTGAGGTCCGCGTCGTCGACAACGGCCCTGGCGTGCCCGAGCACATCCGCGAGAGCCTGTTCCAGCCCTTCGTCACGTCCAAGAACAACGGCGCGGGCCTGGGCCTGGCGCTGGTCGCCAAACTGGTCGCCGGCCACGGCGGCCTGATCGATTTCGAGTCCGAGCCCGGCCGCACCGTATTCCGCGTGCTGCTGCCGATCGCGGCGCATGAGGACGCCATCTAGATGAACGCCGCCTCCAAGAAGATCCTGATCGCCGACGACGACAGCTCGATCCGGCTGGTGCTTTCCCAGGCCTTCACCCGGCTGGGCTACCAGGTCCGGGCCACCGGCAACGCCACGACCCTGCTGAAATGGGTCACCGACGGCGAAGGCGACCTGGTGGTCACCGACGTCGTCATGCCCGACGAGAACGTCTTCGACGTCCTGCCCCGGATCAAGAAGCAGCGGCCGAAGCTGCCCGTCATCGTGATGAGCGCCCAGAACAACCTGATCACGGCGGTCAACGCCGCCGAGGTCGGGGCGTTCGAATATGTGCCCAAGCCGTTCGACCTGGACGACATGACCTCGGCCGCGCGCCGGGCCCTGTCGCGGCCGGCCGACGCCGAGGCTTCCAAGGCCCAGGCGCGGGCGGTGCGCGACGACCGCCTGCCACTGATCGGCCGCTCCGCGCCGATGCAGGAAGTCTACCGCACCATCGCCCGACTGGTGGGCGCGGACCTGACGGTGCTGATCACCGGCGAGAGCGGCACCGGCAAGGAGCTGGTCGCCCGGGCGCTGCACGACATGGGCCGCCGCCGCGACGGCAAATTCGTAGTCATCAACCTGGCCGCCACGCCGCGCGAGCGGGTCGAAAGCGAGCTCTTCGGCAAGGAGGAGGGCGACGCCGGCAAGCTGATCGACGCCGACGGCGGCACGCTGTTCCTGGATGAGATCGGCGACATGCCGCTGGACGCCCAGACCCGCCTGCTGCGGGTGATCGACGGCTCCGAGCCGGCGCTGAATCCGAAGACCGGCCGGCGCCCGAACGTGCGGATCATCGCCGCCACCAACCGCGACCTGCGCGCGCTCATCCAGCAGGGGCTGTTCCGCGAGGACCTGTTCTTCCGCCTCAACGTCGCCCCGCTGCGCATCCCGCCGCTGCGCGACCGCGCCGAGGACATCCCGGACCTGGCGCGGGCGTTCCTGCTGCGGGCCAATCGCGAGGGCCTGCCCGCCAAGACCATCGACGCCAACGCCCTGGAGCGGCTGAAGCGGCACGCCTGGCCCGGCAACGTGCGCGAACTCGAGAACCTCGTCCGCCGGGTCTGCGCCCTCTACGGCGAAGACCTGATCACCGCGCGGATCATCGAGAAGGAGCTGGCCGACCAGCAGCCGACGGTGCAGGGACAGGAGGGGCCGGCGACCCTGTCCCAGCTCGTGGAGCAGAAGCTGGCGGGCTACTTCGCCGACCAGCCAGACGGCATCCCGCCCGCAGGGCTCTACGACCGGGTCCTGGAGGAGGTGGAGCGCCCGCTGATCCAGCTGACGCTCGCCGCGACCCGCGGGAATCAGGTGCGGGCCGCCGAGATCCTGGGCCTCAACCGCAATACCCTGCGCAAGAAGATCCACGATCTGGGCGTGGAAATGGCCCGCGGGCGGCGGTAGGCCGCAGGCGCGACCGGCGTCCAAGACACTTAACGCGTGACGGCCGGTCCTCGCGCGCAGCCGCTACCGTGCAACGCGGCAACATAGCTGTTGATTTTGGAGCACAGCTGCCTAGGCTCCCGACGCAATGGCGTTGCTTGCGCATCCAGCGTTCCGGCATCCGGCTCTGGGCCGGATTCGGGCCGCCCTTCAGTCCCGCGTCGTGCTCGGTGTCGGCTACAGCGTCGCCGCGGGCCTGACGGGCCTGGCGATCCTGCTCGCCGCGTCGCCGCCCGCCAAGGGGCCGCTCGGGCCGGCCAGCCAACTCATCCTGACGGTCCTCGGCTTCAACCTGGTCCTGATCCTGGGCCTGATCGCGGCCGTTTCGCTGCGGATCCTGGAACTCCTAAGGGCGCGGTCGCATGACGCGGGCGCGCGCCTCCACGTGCGCTTTGTGCGCCTCTTCGCGCTGGCGGCCCTGGTGCCGGCGCTGGTGGTCTTCATCTTCTCCGGCGTCCTGGTCAGCCAGGGCGTCGACAAGTGGTTCAGCGAGCGGGTCCAGACCGTCGTGGAGAATTCCGCGACGGTGTTCCGGTCGTATATCGAGGAGCAGACCCGCGACACGGCCGACCGCGTCACCTCCATGGCCCAGGACCTCAATCGCGAGGCCGCGGGGCTGCAGGGCCAGCCGGGCGCCTTCGACCGGGCGCTGTCGGCGCTGGCGTCCTACCACGGGTTTCCGGCGCTCTATCTGGTGTCGCGCGACGGCAAGGTGATCGCCCGCGCCGAGGCGGCGGATGCGCCGGCGTTCGAGAGCCTGCCCGGCACCTCGTTCGCCGCGGCGGACCGGGGCGAGATCTTCGTCCGCGCCGACAACGTGATCCGGGCGCTCTATCGCCTTCCGGACTACGAAGAGGTCTATCTCTACGCCGTCCGTCCGCTCGAACAGGGCGTGGTGGCCAACCTGCGTGACGCCGAGAGCGCGCTGGTGTCTTACCGCGAGATCGGGGAGAGCCGGGCCCGGGTGCAGACCATCTTCGCGCTCAGCTACGCCGAAACAGCCCTTCTGGTCCTGGTGGGCGCGGTCTGGCTGGGGCTGACGGCGGCCAACGCCATCTCGGCGCCGGTCGCGCGCCTGGTCCAGGCGGCGGGGCGCGTGGCGGGCGGCGACCTCAGCGCGCGCGTCGACGCCGATGGAGATCCTGACGAGATCGCAGTATTGTCTCGTGCATTCAATAGCATGACGCACGATCTTCAGGCGCAGCAGGAAGCCCTGCGTCGGGCCGGCGAGGAGGCCGAGGAGCGTCGGCAGTTCATCGAAACGGTGCTGGCCGAAGTGAGCGCGGGCGTGATCGGCCTGGACGCCGATGGCCGCATCTCCGTGGCCAACCGGCAGGCCGAGGTCCTGCTGGCCCTCCCGCGCGGCCAGGGGCGCGGCGGCAAGCTGTCCGACGTCGTTCCGGAGTTCGCCGAGCTGGCGGCCGCCGGACGGAGCGGCGAGGCCGAGGAGGAGATCGATGTGGCCCGCGGGCGCGACAATCGCCGCCTGAGGGTCCGCGCCAGCCAGAGCGAAGGCGGCCTGGTCCTGACCTTCGACGACGTCACCCGGCTGGTGGCGGCGCAGCGGAACGCGGCCTGGCGCGATGTCGCGCGGCGCATCGCCCACGAGATCAAGAACCCGCTCACCCCGATCCAGCTTTCGGCGGAGCGCCTGCGCCGCAAGTACCGCAAGGACATCGCCCCGTCCGAGCTGGAGATCTTCGACCGCTGCACCGACACCATCGTGCGCCAGGTGGGCGACATCGGCCGCATGGTGGACGAGTTCTCGGCCTTCGCCCGGATGCCGGCGCCGAAGTTCGCCAAGCTGGAGGCCGGCGAGTTGCTGCGCGCCGCCGTCTTCGCCCAGCGCGTGGCCAGCCCGGACTTCGCGGTCGAGCTCGAAGAGCCGAAGGCCGACGCCATGCTCTATGCGGATGGTCGGATGATCGGCCAGGCGCTCACCAACGTCCTCAAGAACGCGGCCGAGGCCGTCGAGGCCCGCCGGGCCAAGTCGCCGCGCCTGAAGGGCCGGATCACCGCCCGGCTGGTCGTCGAGGACGCCTCGGTTGCCATCGAGGTCGAGGATAACGGCGTGGGGCTGCCCGCCAAGGATCGCGACAGGCTGACCGAACCCTATGTGACCACCCGCGAGAAGGGCACGGGCCTCGGCCTCGCCATCGTGAAGCGGATTCTGGAAGACCACGGCGGCGAGCTGGAGCTGGCCGACGCGCGGAGCGGGCAGGGGGCCCTGGCGATTCTTCGCCTGCCGGCGGCCCCGGCCCCGCGCGCTGCGAAACCCACCGCGGCCGTTGCGGCCAAATGAGGATGGACTGATGGCGGCTGACGTTCTGGTGGTCGACGACGAGGCGGACATCCGCGAGCTGGTCGCGGGGATCCTGACCGACGAAGGCTATGACGTTCGCACGGCGACCGACTCCGAGAGCGCGCTCGCCGAGGTGCGGGCGCGCAAGCCGGCGCTGCTGATCCTGGACATCTGGATGCAGGGCGGCGGCATGGACGGCCTGGAGCTGCTGGACATGGTCAAGGCGCTGGACCCGGACCTCCCGGTGATCATGATCTCGGGCCACGGGAACATCGAGACCGCCGTCAGTTCGATCAAGCGCGGCGCCTACGAGTTCCTGGAAAAGCCGTTCAAGTCGGACCGTCTGCTCCTGGTGGTCGAACGCGCTCTGGAGACCACTAACCTGCGGCGGGAAAACCGCCGGCTGCGGGCCCAGACGATCCAGCCCGAGGGGCTTCTGGGCAAGTCGATGGCCGCCCAGCAGCTGCGCCAGATGATCGCCAAGCTGGCCGGCGCCAACAGCCGCGTCCTGATCTCTGGCCCCCCCGGCTCCGGCAAGGAGACCGTGGCCCGGCTGATCCACGACGCCAGCCATCGTTCGCGCAACGAATTCGTGCCGATCAGCGCCGCGGGCATGACGCCGGAGCGCATGGACGTCGAGCTGTTTGGCGAGGAGGGGGCCAACGGGCGCACCGCCAAGATCGGCGTCTTCGAGCGGGCTCACGGCGGCACGCTCTATCTGGACGAGGCGGCGGACATGCCGCGGGAGACCCAGGGGCGGATCCTGCGCGTGCTGGTCGAGCAGCGGTTCCGGCGGGTGGGCGGAGACGCCGACGTGCAGGTGGACGTGCGCGTGATCTCTTCGACCTCCAAGGACCTTCGGGAGGAGATCGCGGCGGGGCGCTTCCGCGAGGACCTCTTCCACCGCCTCAACGTGGTTCCGGTGAACGTCCCAGGCCTCAGCGAGCGGCGCGAGGACATCCCTGAGCTCGTGGAGGACTTCATCAACCGGATCTGCGAGGCCTCCGGCCTGCCCCGCCGCAAGCTGTCGGATGACGCCCTGGCCATGCTCCAGGTCCGCGCCTGGCCGGGCAACCTGCGCCAGCTGCGGAACAACGTGGAGCGGATGCTGATCCTGGCCTCGGGTGCGCCCGCCGACCCGATCACCGCGGACATGCTGCCGGCCGAGGCCTCGGTGAACGACCAGACCACCTCGCTGGGCGCAGAGCGGATCATCGCCCTGCCGCTGCGCGAGGCGCGCGAGGTGTTCGAACGCGAGTACCTGAACGCCCAGATGCTGCGCTTCTCGGGCAATATCTCGCGCACGGCGGCCTTCATCGGCATGGAGCGTTCGGCGCTGCACCGCAAGCTGAAGTCCCTGGGCCTGTCGGGCGCCCGGTCGCTGGAAGCCGAGGAGGCCTAGGAGTTGGGGCGCATCGCCTATGTGAACGGCCGCTACGTCCATCAGGCGGAGGCCGTCGTCCATATCGAGGACCGCGGTTATCAGTTCGCCGACGCGGTCTATGAGGTCTGGGCCCTGTTCGGCGGCAAGCTGGCCGACCCCGAGGGGCACTTCGCCCGGCTGGAACGCAGCCTGTCGGAGCTGCGGATCCCCATGCCCATGACCCGCGCGGCGCTGACGACGGTGCTTCGCGAGACCGTGCGGCGAAACCGGGTCCGCGAAGGGCTGGTCTATCTCCAGGTCAGCCGGGGCGTCGCGCCGCGCGACCACGCCTTTCCGGCGGGTGGCGTCACGCCGGCCGTCGTGGTGACGGTCAGCCGCGTCGATCGGGACGCCACCGAGGCGCGCGCCGCGAAGGGCGTTTCGGTCGTCACCACGCCCGAGAACCGCTGGGGCCGGTGCGACATCAAGACGGTGGGCCTGTTGCCGAACGCCCTGGCCAAGCAGAAGGCCCGGGAGGTCGGCGCCGTCGAAGCCTGGTTCGTGGACGACCTGGGGCTGGTGACCGAAGGGGCCTCGTCCAATGCCTGGATCGTGGACGGCGACGGGATCCTGCGCACCCGCGACACCAACGCCAACATCCTGCGCGGCGTGACCCGCCTCTCGCTCATGGACGTGGCGCGCGAGGCGGGGCTGAAGGTCGAGGAGCGGCCCTTCACGCCCGACGAGGCGCGGGCCGCAAAGGAGGCGTTCATCACCGGCGCCGGCAGCCTGGTGCTGCCCGTGGTGGCGGTCGACGGCAAGCCCGTGGGCGACGGCGCGCCAGGACCTGTGGCGTTGAAGCTCCGACGCCTCTATATCGAGCGCGCGAAGGCTTCGGCGATCTGACGTCAGCCTGCGATTGCAACGGCCGCGGTTTGCGGCTTAGCGTGACCTTGTGTGTGGGCGGATCTTCCGCCCGATCAAAACGAAAAGGCGGAAAGCCGTGAGCGACAAGAAACAGAACCTGCAGGACACCTTCCTCAACAGCGTGCGGAAGTCCAAGACCCCGCTCACCATCTTCCTGGTGAACGGCGTCAAACTGCAGGGCGTGGTCAGCTGGTTCGACAATTTCTGCGTCCTGCTGCGCCGGGACGGCCAGTCCCAGCTGGTCTACAAGCACGCCATTTCCACCATCATGCCGGCTCAGCCCGTTCAGCTCTACGAACCGGCTGACGACGAGGGCGATTGAGCTCCACCAAATCCGTAGACCGTGAGGCGCCCGTCCAGGGCGCGTTGGTGATCCATCCCGACCGGGAGGGGCGCGATGGCGCGCGCCACCCGCAGGCGCGGCTGGAGGAGGCCGCCGGCCTCGCGCTCGCCCTCGACCTCGAGGTGCGCGAGACCATGATCGTGGGCCTTCGCAAGCTCACGCCCGCCACCCTGTTCGGCAAGGGCAAGGTGGAGGAGATCCGGGTTCTGGTGGAGGTCGAAGAGCTGGACGTCGTCGTCATCGACGACGCCCTGACGCCCGTCCAGCAGCGGAACCTGGAGAAGGCCTGGGGCGCCAAGGTCATCGACCGCACGGGACTGATCCTGGAGATCTTCGCCCGCCGCGCCCGCACGCGGGAAGGCCGTCTGCAGGTCGAGCTGGCGCGACTGACCTACGAGCGGTCGCGCCTCGTCCGCACCTGGACGCACCTGGAGCGCCAGCGCGGCGGCTTCGGCGTGATGGGCGGCCCGGGCGAAACCCAGATCGAGACCGACCGGCGGCTGATCGCCGAGAAGATCGGCAAGCTGAAGCGCGAACTGGAGGAGGTGCGGCGCACCCGCACCTTGCAGCGTTCGGCGCGCCGGCGCGTGCCGTTCCCGAGCGTGGCGCTGGTGGGCTACACCAACGCCGGCAAGTCGACGCTGTTCAACCGGCTCACCAACGCCGAGGTGGTGGCCCAGGACATGCTGTTCGCGACCCTGGATCCGACCCTGCGTTCGCTGAAGCTGCCCGACGGCCGCCCCGCGATCCTCAGCGACACCGTCGGCTTCATCTCGGACCTGCCGCACGAGCTGGTGGAGGCGTTCCGCGCCACGCTGGAGGAGGTCCGCGAGGCCGACGTGGTGCTGCATGTCCGCGACATCGCCAGCGACGAGACCAAGGCCCAGGCCGCCGACGTGCGCGCGGTGCTGAGCCGCCTGGGTGTGGACATGGACGAGCGGCGGATCCTGGAGGTCTGGAACAAGGCCGACCTGCTGCCGGCCGAGGCGCGGGACGAGGCGATCAGCGACGCCCGGCGCGCCACCCCGCCCGCCGTGCTGGTGTCCGCGGTGACCGGCGAAGGCTGCGAAGCCCTTCTGGCCGCCGTCGCCGGCCTCGTCGACGAGGCGCCGCCCGTGGACGTGTACATGCCGGCCGGGGAGGGCGCCGCCATCGCCTGGCTCTATCGCCATGGCCGGGTCATCGAGCGGAACGAGGACAAGGACGGCTCGGTGCGCCTCTCCGTAAGCCTGACGCCGCAGGCCATGGGTCAGTTCGAGCAGCTGTTCCCGCAGGCCGAGATCCGCGCAAGCTGACGGCGGGCTCGTCGCACTTTCCCGCGCGTTCGTCGCATCCGCATGGTCACATTCGCCTGGGGCGCGAACAGAGATGGCTCCGGCCCCGGGGAGGCGTGGTGACTTCGAATTCCAGATGGAGCTTCACCGCCCTGGCGGTCGTCTTCGCGCTCCTGCTGTGGTCGCTGGCCTTCGCCTGCTACATCGCGCCCGGCATCGCGACGGGGCGCCAGCGCGACCAGGACACCCTCTACCTGATTGTCACCGTCGCCCTGGGGTTCGTGTTCTCCTGCGGCTTCTGCCGGATGGTGACGGGGCCGCTTCGATCCTTCTCCGGCCGTTCGCGCATGGGCGTCGCGGCCGCGGTGCTGGCGGCGCTCATCCTGGCGCATGCCATGATCGACCTCATGATGATCGAACACTACCTGAAGGCGAAGGTGGTGCTGCCTGACGAGGCGCGTGTCAGCGGGCAGGGGCTGTTGTTCCTGAACAACCTGCTCATGCTCTCGCCGGTGTATCTGATGTACGCCGTCGGGCTTGGCTTCGGACTGTCGATGCGGGCCATCCATGAGCGGGAGCGCCGCCTGGCCGCCGCCCTGGCCGAGGCCCAGACGGCGCAGCTTGCGATGCTGCGGCTACAGATCAACCCGCACTTTCTGTTCAACAGCCTGAATGCCGTCATGTCGCTGGTCGGGTCCGGCCGGAACCGGGACGCCGAGGTCGTGGTCTCCCGGCTCGCCGAGTTCTTCCGGGCGACGCTGGCCAGCGAGCCGAACGCCATGACCAGCCTGGAGGACGAACTGGACGTCCTGGGGGCCTATCTGGAGATCGAGGCCGCGCGCTTCGGCGACCGCTTGCGGGTCGCCATCGATCTGCCCGACAGCCTGGCCGACGCGAGCGTGCCGCACTTCCTGCTCCAACCCATCGTCGAGAACGCGATCAAGCATGGCGTCGCGCCGAGCAAGCGGCCGGTCACGCTGTCGGTGTCGGCCACTGCGCCGGGCGGCCGCCTCAGGCTGATGGTCGAGGACGACGGCGCCGGCGGCGCGCCTGGAGCCGCGGGGGAAGGCGTCGGGCTGAGGAACGTCGCTGCGCGGCTGAGGGCGCACTACGGCGCCGGCGCGACACTCCGCTCGGAGCGGCTTACGCGAGGTTTCCGGGTCGAGCTGGACTTGCCGCTGGCCTTCGTCTCGGAGCGGCGCTGATGCGGGTCTTCCTCGTCGACGACGAGCCGCTTGCTCTCGACTGGCTGCGATCCTGTCTGCGCCGGCTGGGGGGCGTCGAGGTCGTCGGCGAGGCGGCCGACGGCGACGCGGCGCTGGCGGCCATCAAGGCGGCGACGCCGGACGTCGTGCTCCTGGATATCCAGATGCCGGGGCGTTCCGGCGTCGAGGTGGCGCGCGTGCTCGCCGGCAGCCCGCGGCCTGAGGTGGTGTTCGTCACCGCCTTCTCGCACTGGGCCGCCCAGGCCTTCGAACTGGACGCGGCGGACTACCTGCTGAAGCCGGTCCGGCCCGACCGGCTGGAGGAGGCCATCAGCCGGGCCCGGCGGCGCCTTTCCGGCCCGCCCAAGTGCGCGACACCCGCCGCCAGTTTCGAATCGGGGTTCTGGATCCGGCAGCGCGAGGGGCTGGTCCGCGTGCAGACGGCAGACATACGCCGGATCGAAGCGGACAAGGACTATGCCCTCATCCACACGCATCTGCGCACGCACATCCTGCGCACGACGATGCGCGAGCTCGAGGCCAAGCTGGATCCGCGGGAGATCGTTCGCGTCCATCGCAGCGCCTTCGTGCGCCTGTCGGCCGTCGCCCGTGTCGAGCGGGGGCGGCGCAGTATGATGCGGCTCCACACCGAGGATGGCGCAGTTGTCGACGTGGGAGCGAGCTACACGCGGAAGGTGGCCGCGGCCCTCGGACTGCCCCACGTGGACCTGGACGACGAATAGCTCGCCTCTGACGCGAAGCCGTGCAGCTTCGTCGCAGCGCCAGTCGGCCCTCGTCTCCATCGCTTTGCCCGTCGATGGCGCAGCCGCGATGGGGACGGCCTCGACCAAGGAGGCATGAATGAAAACGATCATCGGTGCAGTGACGCTCGCCGCCGCAACGCTTTCCGCCGGCGCCGCAGACGCCGCAAGGATGGTGGCTCCCGTCAGCGTCAGCGTGGCAAGCGGCGGCACGGCCGGCAGCTTCTGGACCGTCGACAACGTCATCGATCAGTCCGGACTGCTGCAGTACTACGAGCCGGGCGTGACGGACTTCGAGGACTACGTCGCTGGCGACCCGCGTCACAACGACTCGATCAACACCCGATGGCTCAGCGATGAAAATATCACGTCCGCGAAGCTCGTCTTCGACTTCGGCGCCGACGTGACCCTGAGCGCCTTCGCGTTCTGGGATGACTTCAGCACGTCCAACTCGACCTTTCGCTTCACCTCGCTCGATGGTCTGACGACCTTTGCGGAGGTGGCCGTGGCCGATCCGAACCAGCGCGGAGTCGGCGCCCAGGCGTTCCGCCTGCCGTCGATCACGACCCGATATCTCACCCTCGAAATCCTGGGTTGCAACCCGACGCCGTCGGGCACCCTTCGCGGCGGCTGCGGCCTGCAGGAGATCGCGTTCGCCGAGGCCCCCGCCGGGGTTCCGGAGCCTGCCACCTGGGCGATGATGATCCTGGGCTTCGGCGCGGCGGGGACCGTTCTGCGCCGACGGAAGCTCTGCGCGGCGGCCTAGCGTCGCTCCGCGGCCTTGGCCTCGTCCCAGAGGCCGTCCATCTCGGCGAGGTCGGACTGGTCGGGCGTCTTGCCCCGCTCGGCCAGTCGCGCCTCGACGTACTGAAAGCGCCGCACGAACTTGGCGTTGGTGTAGCGGATGGCGTCTTCGGGATCGATGTCGAGGGTGCGGGCGAGATTGGCCACGACGAACAGCACGTCGCCGAGCTCCTCGCGCACCTTGTCGAGATCGCCGGCCTCGACCTCGTCGAGCATCTCGCCCACCTCCTCGTGCAGCTTGCGGACCACGTCCTGCACCGTCGGCCAGACGAAGCCCACCGTGGCGGCGCGCTTTGAGAGCTTCACGGCCCGGGTGAGCCCCGGAAGGCCCACGGGCACGTCGGCCAGCAGCCCGGCAGGCTGTCCGTCGGCTTTTCCCTCGCGCTCGGCGGCCTTGAGCTGTTCCCAGCCCTGCTTCTGGTGGGCGAGCGAGGCGTAGGTCTCGTCCCCGAACACATGTGGGTGGCGACGGATCATCTTGTCGTTGATCGCGCGGGCCACATCGTCGAAGGCGAAGGCCCCCTGTTCCTCGGCCATGCGCGAATGGAACACGACCTGCAGCAGGAGGTCGCCCAGTTCGTCCTTCAGGTCGCCGAGGTCGTTCCGCTCGATGGCGTCGACGACCTCGTAAGCCTCCTCCACGGTGTAGGGCGCGATGGTGGCGAAGGTCTGCTCCAGGTCCCAGGGGCAGCCGTCCTTCGGATCTCGCAGTCGGGCCATGATCGCCAGCAGCCGGTCGATCGGCGCCAGGTCGGCGGGCGGGGCAGGGC
>NZ_LSJI01000084.1 GCF_001557235.1 Phenylobacterium sp. CCH9-H3
CCGCCGCCGCGGCGCGCGAGGCGCAGCTGACGGCCCGCCTGGATCAGACCCTGGCCGAGCTCGAGACTGTCCGCGCGACGAAGCGCCCGCTGTTCGGCGCCGGCGCCGTCCGGCTCATTCTGACTGCAGTGGCCCTGTGCGCGGCCCTCTGCGGCGCGGGCCTCGGGGTGACGGTGCTGACTCGGCCGGCTGCCTTCGAGCGCAGCGCGCCGCCGGCGACCTTCCTGGACGCCTCGCCTGAGGCGGCCGTGACGATCGCCCAGCCTGAACCCGTAGTCGCCACCGCTCCGGCCGCCCGACCCGTCCCGCCCGAGGTGACGCGACCGCTTGCGACCGCCGCGACGTTCGGGACGCGGGAAAGCTACGCCGAGGTGTCGGCTGCGCTGGAGCGGGGGGACCCGAAAGCGGTCGGACGCCTCACCACTCTGGCCCAGGTGGGCGACGCCAAGGCGCAGGTGAAGCTCGCCGGACTCTACGAAGCGGGCCGGGGCGGCGTCCCGCGCGACCTTGGCGCCGCGCGCCGATGGACGTTGCGGGCCGCCCGCGGCGGCGACCGTACGGCCATGTACAATGCGGCCGTGTTCCTGATGGAAGGCGAGGGCGGACCCCAGGACATGCGGGAAGCCGGCTTCTGGTTCCGCCGCGCCGCCGAGCGCGGCGTCGTGGACGCGCAGTACAATCTAGGCATGATGTACGAGGTTGGCCGCGGGATCGAGCAGAACGCCGCGGAGGCGCGCCGCTGGTACGCTGCTGCCGCCAAGGCCGGGGACTCCGCCGCCGCGGCGCGCGAGGCGCAGCTGACGGCCCGCCTGGATCAGACCCTGGC
>NZ_LSJI01000085.1 GCF_001557235.1 Phenylobacterium sp. CCH9-H3
AGTAGAAGCTCTTGTCCTGTCCGGCCACGAACTCGACGGTGCCGGCGCTGTCGTAGCCGACCGCCTTGGCCAGCGCGACGGCCTGGTCGCCCATGGCCTTGCGGGTCTTGTCGTCCAGCAGCGGGCTGGGCGCCTCTTCGATGACCTTCTGATTGCGGCGCTGGATCGAGCACTCGCGCTCGAACAGGTGGACCACGTTGCCGTGCTTGTCGCCCAGCACCTGGATCTCGACGTGGCGCGGGCTCTCGATGAACTTCTCGATGAAGATCCGGTCGTCGCCGAAGC
>NZ_LSJI01000086.1 GCF_001557235.1 Phenylobacterium sp. CCH9-H3
GCCTCGGCGCGCTCGTCGCAGGTGGCGCGATCGCCGGACACCAGCGCCCAGGCGATCACGCCACCTGCGACGAGCGCGCCGAGGCCGCCGAGTACGACGAAGGGCGGACCGCGGCGGGGCGGCTTCGGGTCGGATGGCTGGTCGGGGGCCGGAGGCGTCGTCTCCATGACGTCTCGCTAGCCCCCCAGCGGCCCGGGTTCAAGCCGTCTAGCCGCCCAAGCGGGCGAGCGCGGCCTGATAGTTGGCGAGCTGGTTCTTCAGATAGGCCGGCACCTCGCCGGTGGCGGCGGCCGCAGCGGCGGCGGCGGCGGCCTGCTGACTCTGCGGCGTCGCCTGCGCGACCAGGTCCTTGTAGGCCTTGCGCACGACGCCCATGGCGTTGGCAATGTCGGCGGCCGAGTGGGCGATCTCCAGGGCCGTGTCCAGCTTGAGGTCGGCCTCAAGGCCGAGCCCGAAGATCTGGCCCTTGCCGTCGGCGGGCACCGAGGCGCCCTTGTCGCTGATCACGGTGTTGCGGACGATGCCCTCGGGGATGCCCAGGAACTCAAGCGCGTCCTTGTTCACCTTGCCCGCGCCGAATTCGATCACCGTCCGATTGTTGAGCGGTGTCACCGTCAGCTTCCGCACACCACCCGAGGTGGTGACCGCGACCTTGGCCTGGAAGCCGGTGGCGCGCTTGATCTTGGTCGCCAGGGTGTTGAGCGTGTCATCGGCGTCGATGGTGACCGTCTGAGCCCGCCCCGTGCCGGAGCGCACGGTGAACTGCTCGCCAGCGCGCAGGCTGCTCGCCGCGGTGATCTTCTGCGAATCCGTGAAGTCGAGCGTGCCTTTGGGCAGGCCCAGGCGGTCCAGCGAACTGGCGCCGGTGGCGTCGACCGCCAGCGAACCGGGCGTCGCGTAGCCTTCCTTGCCGGTGAAGCGCCGCGACCAGTCCGCATTGCCGGTCGCGATATCGATGCGGGCGAGGAAGCCGTCCTTCTTGCCCACGGGGGGCTGGCCCGGCAGATCGGTTCCGGCCGAGCCCGCGACATAGACCTGGCCGTTCGAAACCGAGAGCGCCGTGGCGCGGTCGTCCCCGGCGCCGCCGTAGTAGGCGAGCGTGCCGCCGGCGCTGAGGTCCTTCGGAATCCGCGCGGCGAAGGCGTCGACGCCGCCCGAGAGCGCCTTCGTCGTGCTGCCGACGGCCAGCGCCCCGTTCGAGGTGGAGCCGGCGATCACCACATCGCCGCCGTCCAGCGACAGCCCAACGATGTCCCCGCCCTGCAGGTCGCCCAGGTCGCGGGTCGACGTCAGCACCGGCGTTCCGGACGAGATGTCGAAGCGGCGCAGCACTGCGCGCCCGTCCTCGACGCTGGCGGTGATCAGGTTCGTGCCGTCCAGGACCATGCCGGCGGGACGGTCGGCGCCGGCGGAGCCGAAGCTCTGAGTGAAGGTCGCCGGCACCTTGCCCTTGGTGATGGGGTCGGTGGACGGGGGGCCGAAGCCCTCGATGTAGCTGTCCCAGTCGCCAAGGCTCGTGGCGCCCGGCAACGCGGACTTCGAGCGGCCGGCCACATAGACCATGTTGTTGTCGCCGAAAACGATCTGGCTCGCTTCGTCGGCCAGCCGCGCGCCGCGCCGCTGGGTCCACATTTCCTCGCCCTCGGCGTTGAACACCGTCACGAAGCTGTCGGTCTGGTCGGCGAAGGCGCCGCTCGGGCCCGAGTTCATCGCGCCTTCCTGGGCGCCGTTCAGGCCACCGACCACGGAGCCTGCGATCGCCACGCGACCATCGGCGGCCACCGCAAGGCCCAGGCCCGAAGCCTTATCCGAGGCGCCGAGCGTGCGGGTGTAGAGCAGATTGCCGGCCGAATCGTACTTGAGCAGGGCGACGTCCTGCTCGCCCTTGATCTCCTGGCCGCCGGTCTTTTTGGTCACGTCGGCCAGCAAGTAGACTGATCCGTCGGGCCCGACCTTGGTGGCGCGGACGGCCGCGATCTCGGGGCTCAGCGTCTTGGCGAAGGCCCGTCCGTCCACCCAGTTGGCGTCGTTCTGGCCCGCCACCGGCGCATCGACCGTGGTTGTCGCCGTCTGGAACTTCAGCAGCTGCTGGCTGATCACGCCGTCGTTGGTGTCGACCTTGCCGTCGGGGTTGGGATCGCCGATCGCCTGGGTCATGTAGACCGCCGGCTCGGTCGCCGCCGCGCTGAAGGTCACGGTCTCGCCGCCCGGCTTGATCTTGAAGGCCCACTGGTCCGGTCCGGGACCCAGCTTGATCGTCTGGCCGCCCGCCTGGATCGTGCGCTCGGCGCCCGGCAGGCGCTGGGTGGCGAAGCGCGTATCGACGCCCGCGGCCTCCAGCTTGCCGTTGATGAAGTTGACCACATTGGCCATCGAGCGGGTGCCGACGACGTCGTTGAGATCGATCTCGATGTTGGACGTTACGCCGGAGCGCTTGACCGCGATGGAGAATTTCACGTTACCGGCGAACTGCGGCACGGCGTCGGCGCTGGTGCCGGCGAAGATCGGCGTGGTGACGTATTCCTGCTTGTTGGCCTGCACCGGGACAGTGGTCTTGGCGGAGGTGGCCACCTCGCCCGAGGTCAGCCGGACCTTGTCGAGATCGGCGGCCTTCGAATAGGCCATCACCTCGCTCAGTCCCTTGGCGAAGGTGCTCTGGATCCGGGACTTCTCGGCGCTGCTCAGGCCCTTCTTCTGGATCTGCTCCACGAGGCCATTCAACACCGACAGGCCCTGATAGAGCGCGAAGAGCTTGCGATAGTCCTGGCTGGCGCCGGCGAGGTCGAGCTGGGCGGCGCTCTCGTTGATGAATTTGCGGCCCGCGAGCACACCCTTGACGGCGGCGCTGGCCTCGGCCGCCGTGGTTTCCTGAGTCCAGGGAGCCGTCGGCGCCACGCGCTTGTTGGAGCTCGAACCGCTGGCCAGCGACGAACCGCCAACACCGGCGCGGGTGTTGTAGATGCCGAGCAGCAGATTCGTGTCGATCGGTGTGACCATGGCGCTCTTCGGCGGCTAGCTAGTCCGCCACGTGCAACCTTGCGGCAAGGATCGTTTACGGCTTGCTAAGGACCACAAGAAAAGGAGCCCGGGCGGCCGGCGCCCAGGCTCTCTCTTACGCCCCAAAGGAAACTTGAGCTGGCTTATCCGCCGCGGAAGAGCTGCAGCACGATCTGCGGCGCCTGGTTGGCGATCGACAGGGCCTGCGCGCCGAGCTGCTGCTGGACCTGAAGGCCCTGCAGGCGCGCGCTTTCCTTCGCGAGGTCGGCGTCGACCAGGTTGCCCACGCCGGCCTCGAGCACGTCGGTCAGCTTCGAGACGAAACCCAGGTGAGCCTCGATCTGCTTGCCCTGCGAACCCAGGTTGCCCAGCGCCTGGTTCACCTGGGTGATCGAGGTGTTGAGGCTGCCGAGGATCGCGGTCGCGTTGGTGACCGTCGAGATCGACGCGCCGGCCGCGATGGTGATGATCGCGCCGCCCAGCGACATGTTCTGGGTGGACAGCGTGATCCGCTGCGTCGCCTCGGCGTTGGCCAGGAACTGGATGTTCGCCCCGACCGAGCCGTCCAGGAGGTTGGCGCCGTCGAACGAGGCGTTCGAGGTGACTTGTTGGATCTGGCGCAGGAGCGATTTGAAGTCCGAATCGAGCGCCGTGCGCGAGGCCGCATCCAGCGACGTGTCCATCGCCGCCACCACCTTGGACTTCAGGTCCACGAGCAGATCCGAGATCGTCTCGCCGGCGGTCATCGTCACTTCGGCGATCGACTGGGCGCGATCGAGGCTCATCCGCACGGCGCCCAAGGCGCCGATATCCGCCCGCTGGCCCTGGGCGATGGCCCAGACCGCCGCGTTGTCCTTCGCGTTGGCGATCTTCAGGCCGGTGTTCACCCGGTTCTGGACGTTGGCCAACTCATCGTTGGTCCGGTTCAGGTTCTGCAGCGCGGTCAGCGCGGACTTGTTCGTGTTGACGCTGATCGTCATGACGCTCTCCTAGCGGCGGGACGCCCTCGGCTGCGACTCGCATCCAGGACGTGGCTTCAAGCTAGGAAGCGCTGGTTCCAATATGGTTAACAACATTAACGACGTTCGCCGCCGCCAGGCCTGCCTGGGGCGGTCGGGACAATTTGTCCTAGGTGCGCGCGGGGGCGACGCGCCCTTTAAGGATCAGGCCTTGGTTCGGATGACGGTCCCGGCCGCGTACTGGCCGGCATCCTTGAGCTTCAGGACCTCGGCCCTGGGCAGCTGCTGGATGACCTCTCCGGTGAGCCGGTTGATCGTCTTGTAGACGAACGAGCCGCTGGCTTGATCCACTTCTATGACCAGTCGCATCTCGACCGGATCCGGGCCCTTGGCGACCGGCGGCTCGCTCTTGGCGGGCGGCGCGGTCTGAAGCTGGGGCCTTCCGGACTCGGGCGCGGGCGCGACGGCCGCGAGCTTTCTGTCCATTTCTCCCTTCGCTGAACGTGCGTGCAGCGCTCCAGATCAGGGCGAACGGCGGGCAAGGTCTCCCCTGCCCGCCGACGCGATTGACGGCCCGCGGAGCCCGGGGGCTCCGCGGCGCCTGGCCTTAACGGAAGAGGCCGAGCAGGATCGAGGACGACTGGTTCGCGATCGAGAGGGCCTGGACGCCCAGCTGCTGCTTCGTCTGCAGAGCCTGGAGCTTGGCGCTTTCCT
>NZ_LSJI01000087.1 GCF_001557235.1 Phenylobacterium sp. CCH9-H3
CATAGACGTGGCAGGTGGCGCAGGCGCAGGCGCCGCCGCAGTCGGCGTCGATGCCGGGGATGTTGTTCTTCACCGCGCCTTCCATGACGCTGAGCCCCGGCTTCACGTCGACGACGTGCTCGGTGCCGTCGTGCTCGATGTAGGTGATCCTCGACATTGACGCCCTTCGCTCAGGAGATGCAGCGGCCTGTTGGTGATGACGGATGAGTCCGGCGACGCGCGATCTGCTTCATCGACACGCCTCGAGCCCGGATGGTCCGGGCCCCAGGCGGTCGTTGACTTCAATCCTGAAGATCGTTCGCGCGCCGCCAGGCTTTCAATCGCGATGCGGGATGACAACCTGCATCGCCTCATATCCCTTGATGAAGGCCGAGGGCACGCGCCTGGGTTCTTCCATGACCTTGATCTCGGGAAACCGCGGCAGGAGCTCCTCCCACAGGATGCGCAACTGCAGTTCAGCCAGGCGGTTGCCGACGCAGCGGTGGATGCCGAAGCCGAAGGACAGGTGTTGGCGGGGCCGCTCGCGGTCGATGATGTAGGCGTTCGGGTTCTCGATCACCTCATCATCCCGGTTGCCGGACGCGTACCACATGACGACTTTGTCGCCCTTCCGGATCGTCTTGCCGCCCAGCTCGATGTCGCGGGTGGCGGTGCGGCGCATGTGGGAGAGCGGGGTCTGCCAGCGAATGGTCTCGGAGACCATTGACGGGATCAGGGCGGGATTGTCGCGCAGCTTGCGGTGCTGGTCCGGATTCTGGTTCATCGCCAGAACCGAGCCGGTCATGGAGTTGCGGGTGGTGTCGTTGCCGCCGACAATCAAGAGGATCAGGTTCCCGAGATACTCCATGCGGTCCATGTTCCGCGTTGCCTCGCCGTGGGCCAGCATGGAGATCAGGTCGCCCTTCGGCGGCGCGTTCACGCGCTCGTTCCAGAGGCGGGTAAAGTAGTCCACACACCCGAACAGCTCCTCCTTGCGCTGTTCCTCGCCGCGGCCCGCTTCAAAAAGCGGGGAGTCGTTGTCCGCGGTGGCGACGTCCGACCAGCGGGTGAGCTTGCGGCGGTCCTCCCATGGGAAGTCGAACAGAGTGGCCAGCATCTGGGTGGTCAGCTCGATGGACACCCGATCCACCCAGTCGAAGGGTTCGCCGATGGGTAGGGCGTCGAGGGTCTTGCCGATGCGCTCGCGGATCAGGGGTTCCAGAACATGCAGATTGGCGGGCGAGACGATGGGGCTGACGGTCTTGCGCTGAACGTCGTGTTTGGGCGGGTCCATCGCGATGAACATCGGAAGGGTGAAGTCTTCCTTGGGGTCGACAATGGTGATCGAAGGCTCTGAGGAAAACGCCTCGTGGTCGGTGTCGACCGCCATGATGTCGTTGTACTTGGTCACCGACCAGAACGCGCCGTCCTCGTGATGCTCCGCCGGGTGAAGATGGACGGGGTCCTCCGTCCGCAGGCGTTCGAAGTACGGCCAGATGGTGTCGGTTCGCCAAAGCTCGATGTCGGTGACGTTGATGTCCCCCAACGGCATGGCGTAGGCCTTTGCGCGGGCTTCGGCCTTCAGATCGATCGAGCCATCATCCATGGCGGTTCCCCAATTGTACATTTTCAGTATCCGTGAAAATGACGTAGGCGTCAACTTTATTCGCGTGCGTCTCGCAAGTCAGTTGTAGGCGGCAAAAATCCCAGTTGCCTGACGCCCGGAGAAGGGGACAACGTCGGAGAAACAACATCGGGTGAAGTTCAATGGATGATCTCGTGCTCCGCGCTGACCGGGCCGGCGTCTGCCAGCTGACGCTGAACCGGCCGGATAAGCTCAACGCGCTGAATGTCGATCTCTTCCGGGCGCTCGAGGCCCACATCGCCGACCTGGAAGCGGCGCCTGCCGGCGTCGTCGTGCTGCGCGGCGCCGGGCGGTGCTTCTCGGCGGGCCACGATCTCGGCGACATCGCCGCGGGCGAAAAACTTCCCCGCCCCAACTACCAGTCGCATGTGATCGAGCGTCTCGCCGACCTTCCCTTGCCGGTCGTCAGTGCGGTGCACGGCCATTGCTACACGGGCGCCCTCGAACTTGCCCTGGCCGCCGACATCATTCTCGCCGCCGAGTCCGCCAAGTTCGGCGACACCCACGCCAAGTGGGCGCTGACGCCGGTCTGGGGCCTCAGTCAGCGACTGCCGCGCCGGGTGGGGACCTACAAGGCGCGCGAGATGATGTTCACCTGCCGCACCTATTCCGGTCGGCAGGCCGAGACGATGGGCCTCGCCAACGCCTGCGTCGCGGACGCCGAATTCGAAGCGGCCATCGACAGCCTCGCCTCTGAGATCCTGGCCAATTCGTCGTTCAGCCATGCCGCCAACAAGCGGCTGCTGA
Organism: Phenylobacterium sp. CCH9-H3; assembly: GCF_001557235.1. Classification (GTDB taxonomy): domain Bacteria; phylum Pseudomonadota; class Alphaproteobacteria; order Caulobacterales; family Caulobacteraceae; genus Phenylobacterium. The sequence goes on from NZ_LSJI01000087.1 coordinate 2,372, forward strand.
CCGAAACCGACGGCCTGCCCCAGCGCGCAGGTCTGGCGCATGAAATCTATCGAGGCGAAGGGGTGGGGCCGGATATGTCCGATCGCATCCAGGAATTTACGAGGCGCTCGACATTTCGACAAAGTCCTTCGTAAGACCTGGCAAGCATCGACACCCTGCGTGCTTGGCTCGACCGCCAGCTCGAGCCCGCGGACCAGCTCCCGCGCAGGACGTTGCTCGCAGCCGTTTCCGAAGAAGCGCTCCAGCCATATGGCTCGGAGCCCAAACAGCCCGGCTCAGCCGCAAATTGCCGAATGACGCTCTGCGTGCTGCGTAAGCGCTGTCCGGACCCCACCTTCCGCTGACGCTGCTGGCCGGTGATGGTGACGATCCCCTTGGTGCGGATCGTTTCATGTCTGGATTTAACCCTACGCTTGACCCTAGGCCGGTGCAGGTTCGCCGGCTGGAGGTGCTGACGGGCGTGGGCGGGCGGCGGCGCT
>NZ_LSJI01000088.1 GCF_001557235.1 Phenylobacterium sp. CCH9-H3
TCACGAAGTCCAGGTGCGAACCCAGCGACTTCGAGCCCGTGCCCAGGCGGCTCAGAACCGTCGAGACGTTGACGATCGACGCGTTCACCGTCGTGATCATCGACGTCGCCGCGGAGATCGTGCCGATCGTGCCGGCGGCGGCGACCGTCACGTTACCCCCGCCGAGCGCGAGGCTCTGCGCAGCGACCGTGATCTTCGAGGTGGCGTCCGCGTTCGCCAGAGCCGCGATCGTGGTGCCGCCCGACTTGACCATGTTGATGCCGTTG
>NZ_LSJI01000089.1 GCF_001557235.1 Phenylobacterium sp. CCH9-H3
GGCGGATCGCCGCAGTCGAGCCGTATCCACAGCCGATAGCGAACGGCGTTTCCCACAATTCACCAACAATTAGCCGTCCCCTGGGAAGTCTCTCGTCAAAGGGAGACTTTGCATGGACGCGCCGACGATCAGCCGGACCTTCGCCCCCAGTCTGGCGATGACGCTCGACGTGCTGGCCGCCGAGATCGAGCTGGCCGGCGCACGCTGCATCTTCCTGGACCGGGTGATCGGCGAGGTCATGGAGAAGCTCTGCGAGAGCGAGCGCGCACGGCTCCTGGAAGGCATGCATGGCGTCGACCTGCTGGCGCAGCACCTGACCAGCCTCTCGGCCTTCGCCCGCGGCCTGAGCGCGGCGGTTCCCGAAGAGGCGACCGTGGCGGTGGGCGGCGCGCTCTCGGAGGTGACCCTGGGCGCCCTGGTGGAGCGAATGACGGCGGGGCTGGGCGGCGAGGCGGACGACGCCAACGACGCCGACGCCGGCGACCTGGACCTGTTCTGAGGAGCGCGGCGGATGCAATTCGACGGTCGCGCCTCCAAGGTCATGGTCGTGGACCCTGACCGGACCAATCTCGAGATGCTGCAGATCCGCCTCGACGTGGCGGGCTTTCACCCCATCGCCGTCCGCCGCGGTCGTGACGCGCTGGAAATGCTGGGGAACGCCCGGCCCGACGCGGTGATCCTGGAGCGGAACCTGCCGGACATCGACGGCATGGAGCTGCTGCGCGCCATGGCGGCGCTGCCGGGCCGTCCCGCGCCGGTGCTGCTGGTGGGCCGCAACATCGCCGCGGAGGACGTCCGCGCCGGCATCGAGCTGGGCGTGCGTGACTGCCTGGCCAAGCCGTTCAGCGGGACGGTGGTGCTGGAGCGCCTGACGCGGATGCTGAAGCGGACGGCGCCCGGAGCCTCCGCGCCTGCCCGGCCGGCGGTCTACATCAACGCCTGAAGGACGAGCGCGGCCCCCTGGACGATTGACCTCGGCCCGTCCGCGCCGCGAGCCGGCGATGCCGCTTCAGGTCAAATCGTTTCCGGCGTGCGCCCGAACGCAAAACCGGACTCCACTTTTGCGGAACGCACACTAGGTTGCGCGCCCATCTGAAGGCGCAGGCGCATCATGGCAGACCCCACTCCCTACGACGTGATCATCATCGGCGGCGGCCCCGGCGGCTACAACGCGGCCATCCGCGCGGGCCAGCTTGGCCTGAAGGCGGCCTGCATCGAGGATCGGGTCACGCTCGGCGGCACCTGCCTCAACGTGGGCTGCATGCCGTCGAAGGCGCTGCTGCACGCCTCGGAACTGTTCGCGGCGGCCAGCGGCGAGTTCGCCACGCTCGGCATCGAGGTGACGCCCAAGCTGAACCTGCCCCAGATGATGAAGCAGAAGGCCGAGTCGGTGACCGCCCTGACCAAGGGCATCGAATTCCTGTTCAAGAAGAACAAGGTCGACTGGGTGAAGGGCCGCGGGCGGATCGCCGGCCCCGGCAAGGTCGAGGTGACGGGGGCGGACGGCGCGGTCACGACGCTAGAGGCCAAGGACATCGTCATCGCCACCGGCTCGGAGCCTTCGGGCCTGCCCGGCGTCGAGGTCGACCAGAAGCGCATCGTGGACTCCACCGGCGCCCTGGAGCTGCCGGAGGTCCCCGGCCACCTGGTGGTGATCGGCGCCGGGATCATCGGCCTGGAGCTGGGCTCGGTGTGGCGCCGCCTGGGCGCCAAGGTGACCGTGATCGAGTTCCTGGACCGCATCACCCCCGGCATGGACGCCGAGATGGCCAAGACCTTCCAGCGCGCGCTGACCAAGCAGGGCATGGAGTTCAAGCTCGGGTCCAAGGTGACCGGCGCCAAGGCGTCCAAGACCGGCGTGACCCTGACGTATGAGCCCGTCGCCGGCGGCGCGGCCGAGACGCTGGCGGCCGATTACGTGCTGCTGGCCATCGGACGGCGGCCCTACACCGAGGGCCTGGGCCTGGAGACGGTGGGCGTCACCCCGGACAAGCGCGGCTTCATCGAGACCGACCATCTGCGGACCTCGGCGGCCGGCGTCTGGGCGATCGGGGACGTGACCTATGGCCCGATGCTGGCCCACAAGGCGGAAGAGGACGCCGTCGCCTGCATCGAGACGATCGCCGGCAAGTACGCCCACATCGACTACAACCTGGTCCCGAGCGTGGTCTACACGACGCCCGAGGTGGCCTGGGTCGGCAAGACCGAGGAGCAGCTCAAGGCCGAGGGCCGCGCCTACAAGTCCGGCAAGTTCCCCTTCACGGCCAACAGCCGCGCCAAGATCAACCACGAGACCGAGGGCTTCGTGAAGGTGCTGGCCGACGCCGCGACCGACGAGATCCTGGGCGCCCACCTGATCGGTCCCCAGGTCAGCGAGATGGTCGGCGAGTTCGCCGTGGCCATGGCCTTCCGCGCGGCGTCCGAGGACGTGGCGCGCACCTGCCACCCGCACCCGACCCGCTCGGAAGCCCTGCGTCAGGCCGCCATGGGAGTCGAAGGGTGGACGATGCAGGCCTGACGCCTGGCCTCGTCCTGCGCCGCGCCCGGGCGGATGAGCTGGCGACCTGCGCCGGCCTGTACGTGCGCGTCCTCACCGACACCTTCACCTGGCTTCCGCCTGAGCGGCACCGCGCGGAGGACTTCCTAGCCGCCGCCCGCGACGAGGAGATCTTCGTGGCGGTGGAGGCGGGGCGCATCGTGGGGATCGCCGCGCTGTACCGGCCCCAGGCCTTCCTGCATTCGCTCTACGTGACCGAGCGTGGCCGCGGGATCGGCAAGGCCCTGCTGCGCTATGTGATGGCCGCGGCGGGTGGGAGTCTGTCGCTCAAGTGCCAGGCCGCCAACAAGGGCGCTCAGGCTTTCTATGCCCGCGAGGGATTCCGCTGCATCGAGGCCGGCGAGGACGGCGGCGTCGCCTGGCTGCGGTTCGTCTCGGGCTGACCCAGTGTGCATCTGCGGTCATGTGGCCGAAACTTAATTTGGCGATGCGGTCATACGATGGCAGCCTACTGCAGCTTGCGTAAAGGGAGGCTGCAATGCTGGCGCTGCTCGCCGCCGCTACCATGACCGCGACCGTGGCCGCCGCTCCGACGGCGGGCGCCCGCGCGCCGGTGTTCGTGGAAGACGCGCCGTCCGGGCAGACCTGCAAAGCGAACGGCCGCTTCGAGATCGCCGACCCCGCGCTGCTGTACCGCGACGACGGCAAGGCGAAGATGTCGGTCCTGGGCCGCCTGCCCAAGGCGAACCACGAAAAGGCGGTCCTGCGGGAGGTCGACGGCTGCGCCGCGCCGCTGGTGGTGGGTTACGAGGTGGGGCGCTAGTGGATCCGGTCTCGATGCTTATCGCCGTCACCCTGGCCTCGGCCCAGCCGTCGGTGAAGGACATGAACGACGCGCGCACGCCGATCCGCTGCCGGCCGGCGCCCTACTACATCTCGGAGCGCACGGGAAAACAGGTTCCGCGGATGCTGCTCGACACGCCGAAGGGCCGCTCGATCACCGTGCTCGACAAGCGGGGCCGCCCCTGCCACCTGACCCGCACGCCCAACGAGGGCCGCACGACCTTCCGCAACGCGGACTGATCACGCGCGCGGGTGGGCCTGGTTGTAGGCGCCCAGCAGGGCGGCGGCGTCCACCTCGGTATAGCGCTGGGTCGTGGACAGCGAGGCGTGGCCCAGCAGTTCCTGGATCGACCGCAGGTCGGCGCCCGCGCCCAACAGGTGGGTCGCGAACGAGTGCCGCAGGGCGTGTGGCGTGGCGCTGGCGGGCAAGCCCAGGCGCCCGCGCAGGTTCTGGACGGTCGCCTGGACGTGGCGGGGCCCTAGCGGCCCGCCGCGCTTGGCCCGGAACAGCGGCCCGTCCGGCTCGAGCGCGAACGGGACCTCGGCGAGATAGGCGTCCACCGCCTCGCGCACGGCGGGCAGCACCGGGACCATGCGCGTCTTGCCGCCCTTGCCGGTGATGCGCAGGACGTCCGCAAGAGGCGCGTCGGCGCGCTTCAGCGACAGCCCCTCCGAGATCCGCAGGCCGCAGCCGTAGAGCAGGGTCAGCACCGCCTGGTCGCGCGCGGCTTCCCAATCCTCCCGGTCCGGGTCGAGGGCCGGCTCGGCCAGCAGGCCGGCGGCCTGGTCCTCGGTCACCGGCCGCGGCGCGCCGGGTTTGATGCGCGGGCCGCGGACCAGGCCGATGGCGGCGTTCGGCGCGTCCAGCCGGCGGTCCAGGAAGCGGTGGAAGGTGCGGATCGCCGACAGCGCCTGGCTGAGCGAGCGCGGCGAGAGCGGACGCTCGCCCGCCCGCAGGTGGGCCAGCCAGGCCCGGACCTCGCCGGCGGTGACCTCGGTCAGGCCCTTCACCGACAGGCTCTCGGCCCGGTGTTGCTCCAGGAAGGCGATGTAGCGGCCGGCGGCGAAGCCATAGGCTTCCAGGGTGCGGGGCGAGGCCCGGCGCTCGTTCGCCAGGTGCTCGAGCCAGGCCATCCGGGCCTGGGCGGCGCTCAGAGCAGCGGCCATCGCTCCGCCGTGCGCTCGACGACGCGCGCCAGGAACGCGACGAGCTCGGCGCCCATGTCGGGAGTGAAGTCGTCCGGGCTGGCCGAGCCGAAGGCCAGGAGGCCCTGGCGGGACGGCTCCCAGATCGCCATGCGGACCATGGCCATGGAGCGGATCTCGCCCGCGTCGGGCCCGAACAGGCCGAGGGCCGTGGGGGCGAAGCCCATGCGGGCCATGCGGCGGGGGCCATCCAGGATGAGGTCCACCTGGCCCTCGACCAGGGGGCGCCAGCCGGCGGGGGGCAGGCCCTCGCACTCCAGCGCGATCATCCCGGCGGCCAGGCCGAAGCGGATGCGGGCCAGGTCGTCGACCCGGCGGGCCAGATCGGAAAGGTTGCGGGCGTCCAGCAGGTCCACGACCGCGCCATGGGTCTGGGCCTGGGCGGCGAAATTGGCGCGGGCGGTCTCCTCCAGCAGCGCGCGCTGCTCGGCCTCGCGCTGGTGGGCGGCGTGCACGCGCGCCATCGGGGCGAACTCGACCACGTTGCTGCTGCCGGCCACGGTCAGGCCCAGCTCGGCCAGCAGGCCCTGATCGGCCTTCAGGAAATCGGGGTTGTCGGCCAGGAAGCGGCGGACCGCGGACGGGTCGATGGGGCTTTCAAACGAGAACTCACCCTGCGACCCGTCCATGTCACCTCAAGCCTCTTACAAGATGGACTGACCGGTCTTGGCCCAGTCAGCCATGAACTGTTGGAGCCCGCGTTCGGTTAACGGATGCTTGAAAAGCGCCTCAAACACGTCCGGCGGGATGGTGGCGCAGTCGGCGCCCGAGAGCGCGGCCTCGGCCACATGGGCCGGCGTGCGGATCGAGGCGGCCAGGATCTCGGTGTCGAAGTCGTAGTTGTCGTAGATGGCGCGGATCTCGGTGATCAGGTCCATGCCGGTGGCGCCGTGGTCGTCCAGGCGGCCGATGAACGGGCTGATGTAGGTCGCGCCCGACTTGGCGGCGAGCAGCGCCTGGGCCGGCGAGAAGCACAGGGTGACGTTGGTCAGGATGCCCTCGGCGGCGAACTCGCGGGTGGCGATCAGCCCGTCGCGGGTCAGCGGCACCTTCACCACCACGTTCGGCGCGACGCCGGCCAGCTTGCGGCCCTCGTCCAGCATGCCGGCGGTGTCCATGGCGGCGACCTCGGCGGAGACGGGACCGTCCACCAGGCTGCAGATCTCGGCGATGACCTCCAGCATGTTGCGGCCGGACTTGGCGATCAGGGACGGGTTGGTGGTCACCCCGTCGACGAGGCCGGTGGCGGCGAGGTCCTTCAGGACGGCGGTGTCGGTGGTGTCGAGGAAGAGCTGCATATTCTGACCTTGAAGCCTGTCGATCTTGTCTTGTTCAGGCCGCTTGTAGCTGCGAAGCCCTGATCCTCAAACCATGAGCCGCATCGCCTCCGTCCTCATCCCCATGCCGCTGCCGGAGGCGTTCGACTACGCCGAGCCCGACGGCATGGGACTGGAGCCCGGGGACCAGGTCGCCGTGCCCCTGGGGCCGCGGCTGATCCGCGGCGTGGTGACGGCCGTGCGGGACGGGACGGGCGGAAATCGCCCGCTGAAGCCGGTGGCCGAGCGCCTGGACGAGCCGCGCCTGCCACCGGGCACGGTGGAGTTCGTGCAGTGGGCCGCCCGTTACGCCGTGGATGCGCCCGGCCAGCCGCTGGCCATCGCCCTGCGCGGCGCCCGCGCGCCGAAGCCCCGGCCCATCCGGGTGGTCGAGCCCACCGGCGCGCAGCCGGCCAAGTCCACGCCCGCGCGGACGAAGGTGCTGGAGGCCGCGACTGTGGCCATGACCCCGGCCGACCTGGCGCGCGCCGCCGGGGTCTCGTCGGGCGTGGTGAAGGGTCTGCTGGACGAGGGTGTGCTGGCGATCCGCGAGGTGACGGCGCAGGCGCGGTTCGATCCGCCCGACCTGTCGCGGCCGGGCTCGGAGCTCAGCGCCAGCCAGGCGGCCGCGGCGAGCGTACTGAAGGAGATGGCGACCGCCGGCTTCGGCGTGGCCCTGCTGGACGGGGTCACGGGTTCGGGCAAGACCGAGGTCTATCTGGAGGCCGCCGCCGCGGCCCTGGCCGCCGATCCGGAGGCCCAGGTGCTGATCCTGCTGCCCGAGATCGCCCTGACCCAGGCGGTGATCGCGCGGGTGGCGGCGCGCTTCGGCGCCCAGCCGGGGGAATGGCACTCCGACGTGGCGCCGCCCGCCCGCCGGCGGG
>NZ_LSJI01000009.1 GCF_001557235.1 Phenylobacterium sp. CCH9-H3
GATCAGGACCGCCCCGCCCCACTCCCCGCCGACGGCGAAGCCCTGGATCAGGCGCAGCGCGATCAGCATCACCGGCGCCCAGACGCCCACCTGGTCGTGCGTGGGCAGGCAGCCGATCAGTACCGTCGCCGCGCCCATCATCACCAGGCTCAGCATTAGGAGGCGCTTGCGGCCGATCCGGTCGCCGAAGTGGCCGAAGACGATGCCGCCCAGCGGCCGCGCCACGAAGCCCAGGGCATAGGTGCCGAAGGCCAGCATGGTGCCAACCAGCGGCTCGGAGGCCGGGAAGAACAGCCGGTTGAACACCAGCGCCGCGGCCGTCCCGTAGAGGAAGAAATCGTACCACTCGATGGTGGTGCCGATCATGCTGGCGGCCACCACCTTGCGCAGCGTGGCCGGCGACGAGACGGCCCGGTCCGGACTGGAGGTCGAACTCATGGACGCTTCCCCTGGAGGGCGCTCTGACGGCGCCGGTTCGGGCGAACCTGCGGGCGGTTCGGCGTCAGCGCAAGGGGCTGCCCAAGGCCCGGGCGTTCGGCGGCCTCTCGTCGCACCGCAGCGCCGGTAGTCTTGACGTTAAGGATTGGCCGGCCATCTTGCACCCTTTCCGACGGCCCCGGAGGCTAGATGCCGAACCTCGACCGCCGCAGAGCGCTGCTTACGTTTGGGGCCGCCGCGGGCCTTGCCGCGATCGGAGCCCCCGCCTGGGCGCGGAACCTGGACGTCTGGGAGCCGCGGCGCGCGATCCTGGACAACCTGCACACCGGCGAGAAGTTCAACGAGGTCTATTTCGCCAACGGCAGCTACCTGCCCGACGCCCTGGCCGAGGCCACCCGCGTGATGCGCGACTGGCGGACGGGCGAGACGCGCTTCATCGACCCTGGCCTCTTCGACGCCCTGCACGCGATCCGCGGCAAGCTGGAGACGCAGGCTCCGTTCCAGATCATCTCCGGCTATCGCTCGCCCCGCACCAACGCCATGCTGCACAGCCGTTCCAGCGGCGTCGCCACCAACAGCCAGCACACGGTCGGCAAGGCCATCGACGTGCGGGCGCCGGGCGTAGACCTGCGCAACCTGCGCAACGCCGCCCTCGCGGTCGGCGCCGGCGGGGTCGGCTTCTACCCCACCTCGAACTTCGTCCACGTGGACACGGGCCGCGTCCGCCAATGGCAGGGCAGCTAGAGCCCGGCCAGCCCTTCTAGGTCGGCGGCGTCTCGGCCGGCGGGTCCGGCTCGATCGTGGTCATGCCGGTTGCCGCCGCATCGTCCTCGATCTGCTGCTCCTCCGGCGTGAGCTGGACCGGCGCCGGGGGCGGCGGGGGCGCGGCGTCGGCCTTCGGCTCAGGCGCCGGCGGCGGTGGCTCCACCGCGGGCGCGGGCTCCGGCGCCCTGGGGGCCGCCTTGTCGAAATCCAGGCTCCGGCTCACCGCCAGCGCCACCAGGACCGCCGCGCACGCGGCCGCGATCCACAGAACCTTCTTCAGCATCTAAGGCCCCCTCAGACCTTCGTACCCGAGGCCAGCACGCCCACGCGCTGCAGCAACTCGCGGTCCCAGTTATACGGGTCCGATCGGAAGTGCATCTGCCCATCCGCGCCGCCGAAGGCCGTCCAGTAGAGGATGTAGACCGGGACCTGGGCCGCCAGCCGGGCGCGGACCGTCTTGTCCCCCTCCAGCTGCCTGTCGATCGCTTCGGTGGTCCAGGTCGTATCCCCGTTCAGCAGCGCCTCGGCCAGGGCCCGCGGCTTCTCGACCCGCACGCAACCGTGGCTGGCTTGACGCGCATAGAGGTCGAAGCCGCCCTTGGACGGGGTGTCGTGCAGATAGACCGCGAATGGATTGTCGAAGTCGAACTTGAACCGGCCCAGGGCGCTCTGGTCGCCCGACGCCTGTTGCAGACGGGGCTGCCCGCCCTCCACCGGGATGATCCGATAGCCGTTCCGGGCCAGGTAGCCAGGGTTCGCCCGCTCCTTCGGCCATAGCTCCCGCTGCGCGATGCCCGAAGGCACGTTCCAGGGCGGATTGATCACCACGCTGTGGATCGACGAGACCAGCATCGGGGTCTCGTCGCCCGGCTTGCCCGAGACGGCCTTCATCGACAGCACCGGCTTGTCGTCCCGGAACAGGGTGACGATGGCCGCGCCCGTGTTCACCTGGACCCTGGTGGCCGGCATGGTCGCCGGCATCCAGCGCCACCGCTCCATGTTGGCGATGATCTGCAGGATGCGCTGGCCCACCGGCTGGTTCAGATAGGCCAGGGTGTTGTTGCCGACCACGCCGTCGGGCTTCAGGCCATAGCGCCGCTGCGCGCGGATCACCGCCTCCTGCAGCGCCTTGTCGAACACCGCGCCGCCCGCGGCGGCCACCTGGGGATCCTCCACCGCCAGCCGCGCGCGCAGGGCCGCGACCCGCGGGTCGCTGACACCGAGCTCCATCTTCGGCCCCTCGGCGATGGTCTTCCAGCCGCCGTCGGCCGCGATCTCGCGGTAGCGGACCAGGCCGCGCTTCAGCGCGGCGTAGCCGGAGTAGCGGGGCTGCAGGCTGTCCAGCCAAGCCTGCAGCCGTCCTTCGGTCAGCGCCTTCGCCAGTTCGGGCCGGGGGTCGTAGACCGCGGGGCGCACTTGCCACAGCGACGGGAACTTGTCGGGCTCCATCCGCCCCACGCGCACGTCACGCGCATAACGGATGAGGCCTTCGGTCAGGGCCGCCTGCTGGGCGGCGGTCGGGGCAGCGTCCTCCGCCAGCCCCTCGGGCGCGTAGGCCTTGGGCTGCAGGCCGTGCAGGTCCGCGTTCCGGAGGACCTTCAGGGCGACCTGCGCCTGCTCGGGCGTCAGCGCCGGGATTTCGACAGGCGCCGGCGACGGGGCCGCAGCAGGGGGAATCGCCAGGACCTGCGGCGGCGGCTGAGGCTGGGCGAGCGCGAACTCTCCCAAGGCCAGGGGCGCCAGAGAGGCCAAGGCCAGGCAGCGCCCGATGCGTCCGCCCCGCGAGCCATACGCGCCCATGATGTCTATCCGGTCCTCTGGTTGTGACGGGGATAGCTACGGTCCCCGTGCGATCTTGGATGAACGCATATCTGGGCCGAGCGGACCCATGTGTCGATGGGGCCACACACTGTGGCCGCGACACTGTCACCGGCGCGCAACAGCGAACGCGTTATCCGGACAGATAGGCGTGGGCGGCGCCTTGCGGATCGATCACGGTTTCGCCCTCCACATAGCAGGGCCCCACCGGCGCCTTGCCGTGGCCGCCGGGGATGTCCAGCACATAGGTCGGCTGGCACAGGCCCGAGACCCTGCCCCGCAGTTCGCGCATCAGCGCCTGGCCTTCGGCGATGGTGGTGCGGAAGTGGGCCGTGCCCGGCGCCAGGTCGGCGTGGTGCAGGTAGTAGGGCTTGATCCGCAGCTCCACGAACCGGCGCAGCAGCCGCTCCAGGGTCGCCGCGTCGTCGTTGACGCCCTTCAGGAGCACGGTCTGGCTGATCATGGGAACGCCCGCATCGAGGATGCGCGCGCAGGCCGCCGCCGCCGCGGGCGTCAGCTCGTCGGGATGGTTGGCGTGCAGGCCCACCCAGGTGGTCTTGCCCGGCGCCTTCAGCGCGGCGACCAGCTCCGGGGTGATCCGGTCGGGATCCACCGCCGGGACGCGGGTGTGAAAGCGCACGACCTTCACGTGCGGGATCCTGTCCAGGCGCGCCATCAGGTCGGCCAGGCGCCGCGGCGACAGGATGAGCGGATCGCCCCCCGTGACGATCACCTCCCAGAGGGCGGGATCGCCGGCGATATAGGCCATCGCCGCGTCCAGCTGCTCGGGCGACAGCGGCCGCACGCCTTCGGGGCCTACCATCTCGCGCCGGAAGCAGAAGCGGCAGTACACCGCGCAGGCGTGGTTGGCCTTCAGGAGGACGCGGTCGCGGTACCGGTGGACGACGCCCTCGACCGGGCTGTGGGCCGCATCGCCGATGGGATCGGCGCGCTCCTCCGGCTGCTGGTCCAGCTCGGCGGCGGTGGGCACGAACTGGCGCGCCAGGGGCTGATGGCCCGGGATCAGCTCGGCGAGGGCCGGTGTGATCGCCACCGCATAGCGCGAGGCGACGCCCTCCAGCTCGGCCAGCCGGTGCGGTTCGACCAGGCCGGCGTCGGCGAGGTCGCGGGGCGTACGGAGCGTGCGGGCGGTCATGGCGGGCCGCATATGGCCCCTGCGGGTCCGCGCGGCAAATGCGGCCCCTTGGCCCAGCCTGGCTTCAGGCCGCACGGTCCTCGTCCAGCGCCTGGCGGACGCGATGGGCCAGCTGGGCGATCGTGAAGGGCTTAGCCAGCAGCGCCGCCTGCACGGCTTCCGCGCCGCTGACGTCGCGGGCGTAGCCGGTCGTGTAGAGCACCTTCAGCGCCGGCTTCGCCGCACGGGCCCGCTCGGCGAGCTGCACGCCGTTCATCCCCGGCATGAGGATGTCGGTGAACAGCAGGTCCGCGGCCGGCGCCTCGGCCAGCCGCTGCAAGGCCTGGTCCGCGTCCGACGCCTCGGTCACGTCGTAGCCCAGCTCGCGGAGGCTCTCGACGGAAAGCCGGCGGACCTCGGGCTCGTCCTCCACCACCAGCACCGCTTCCCCCCGGCGCGCGCGCGGCAAGGGACCGTCGGCGGGCGCCGGGACCTTGGACGCCAGTTCGCCGGCCCAGCGCGGCAGGTAGATCGTGACGGTCGCCCCGGCCCCCGCGACCGAGCGGATGGTGACCGCTCCGCCCGACTGGTTGACGAAGCCGTAGACCTGGCTCAGCCCCAGGCCGGTGCCCTTGCCGACCTCCTTCGTCGTGAAGAAGGGCTCGAAGGCGCGCTCGATCACATCGGGGGTCATCCCCTCGCCGGTGTCCGCGATCCGGATGGTCACGAACTCGCCGGCGGGCGGCGCCGCAGGGTCGCCGGCGGCCGGATCGTGGGTGTTCGAGGTGGAGACCGTCAGGCGCCCGCCGTCCGGCATCGCGTCACGCGCGTTCACGGCCAGGTTCAGGAGCGCGTTCTCCAGCTCGGCGGCGTCGGCGCGCACCGGCCAAAGCCCGTCCGCCAGGGCGGTCTCGATCGCCACCCGCTCGCCCAGCGACCGGCGCAGCAGCTCGGTCATCCCGCCGACCAGCTCGTTCACGTCCAGCGGCTCGGGATTCAGCCGCTGCCGGCGCGCGAAGGCGAGCAGGCGGCCGGTGAGCGTCGCCGCGCGCGCCGCCCCCTCCGCCGCATTGTCCAGGTAGCGCGTCACCCGGGGATCCTCCGCCCCCGTCAGCCGGCGACGCGCCATGTCCAGGCTCCCGATGACGATGGCCAGCATGTTGTTGAAGTCGTGCGCGATGCCGCCGGTGAGCTGACCGATCGCCTCCATCTTCTGCATTTGCCGCACCTGGCTTTCGGCGGTCTCGCGGCGCGCCATCTCGTCACGCAACTCGGCGACGGCATTGGCCAGTTCGCCGGTGCGGCGCGCGACGCGGTCCTCGAGGCCGGCGTTCACCTCGCGCAGCTCCATCCTCGCCCGCTCCGCCAGCAGGGCGGCCCGCGCCTGCATCAGCACCGCGAAGGTCAGCGCCAGGGTGATCGCCGCGCCCAGCCCGGCCGTCCAGTAAACGAGCGAGCGGTTGCTGCCGGCGTCGAAGGCCGGCCGCGTGCGGATGGCCAGAGTCCAGGTCCGGCCCGCCACCGGCACCGCGCGCAGGACCTGCGGCCTCGCCGCGGGCGCGGCGGTCTCGAACAACAGGTTCTCCCGTCGCGTCGCGCCGTCATAGACCGAGACGTCCACCAGCCGATCCGGCCGGGCGGGGAACACCGTCTGCAGCAGATCGCCGCTTCGCAGCGGGCTGTAGACGAAGCCGCTGAGCCGCGGCCCCTGCGCGCCGGCGTTCGTGACCGGCAGGAACATCAGCACGCCGGGCTGGCGGTAGCGCCCCGGCTCCTGGACCAGGGTCACGGGCCCAGACATGGCGAGGTCGCCCCCGGCCGCCGCACGCTGCATCGCTTCGCGGCGGGTCGCCTCGCTGAACATGTCGTAGCCGATGGCGGGCGCGTTCCGCCGTTCGGGCGAGAGATAGACGATGGCGGTGTAGGGCGGCCGCCTGCCCGCAGGCCAGACCCGGAAATTGGACTGCCCCCGCCGGCGCATCTCGGCTTCGAGCTCGGCGCGGGCTTCGGCGTCCGGCAGCCAGACCGAATAGCCGATGCCCAGCACGCCGGGGTAGCGGGTGCCCAGGCCCAGGCGTTCCACATAGGCGGAGAACTCCGCGGCGGTGACGTCGTCGCTGGCGGCGAACAGGCCCGCCACGCCGCGCAGCAGCGCGCTATGTCCTTCGAGCCGCTCTTCAAGCGCAGCGACCGCCTCGTTGGCTTCGAGCCGGAGCCTGGAGGCGTCGCGCGCGTCGTTCACGTCGCGCAGTTGCAGCGCGGTCAGCAGCGTGGCGACCGTGCCGACCAGCAGGACCAGGGCCGGGACGATCAGGTGGGGTAACCAGCGATAAAAGCTTAGCTTTGCCACCCCTCAAGGGGTCGGCGCCCGCCCTGCGGTGTCAAGGTTAAAGCCGACACTTCAAGCCACCGGCGTCCAGAGCACCTGCTCAATTCGGGTAGCGCCGGTCGCCAGAATGACCAGGCGGTCGAAACCCAGCGCGCCGCCACTGGCGGGCGGCATCAGCGCCAGCGCGTCCAGGAAATCCTCGTCGATGGGATAGGTCTCGCCATAGAGGCGCTGCTTCTCCGCCATCTCGATCTCGAAGCGGCGGCGCTGCTCGGCCACGTCGGTCAGCTCGCCGAAGCAGTTGGCGAGCTCGACGCCACAGGCATAGAGCTCGAACCGCTCGGCCACCCGCGCATCGGACGGCTTGGGCCGCGCCAGCGCCGCCTCGGAGACCGGGTATTCGCACAGGATGGTTGGCCGCCCGTGGCCCAGGTTAGACTCGACCTTTTCCACGATGATCCGGCTGAAGACGTCGGCCCAGGTGTCGTCCTCGGCCAGCCGGATCCCGCGCGCCCGCGCCTGGGCCGGCAGGTCGCCGAACAGGTCGATCCCGGCGTATCGCGTAAAGGCCTCCGCGACCGTCAGCCGCTCCGGCGCCGCGAAGGGGTCGGACGAGCGGCCACGCCAGGTGAACGCCGTGGCGCCCGCCGCCTCCGCCGCTCTCCGCATCAGGGCGGCGCAGTCGTCCATCAGCACCTCGTAGGCGGCGCCCGTCCGATACCACTCCAGCATCGTGAACTCGGGATGGTGCAGCGGCCCCCGCTCGCGGTTCCGCCACACCTTGCCCAGCGTGAAGATCGCCGGCTCGCCCGAGGCCAGCAGCTTCTTGCACGCGAACTCCGGCGAGGTGTGCAGGTACATGGGTCGCGCCCGGCCATCCGTCGCGAGCGCCTGGGTGGCGAAGGCGTGCAGGTGCGCCTCGTTGCCGGGCGAGACCTGCAGCCCGGCAGTCTCCACCTCGACCAGCCCCTCGGCCTCCAGCCAGGCGCGGACGGCGCGGGTGATCCGGCCCCGCGCGGCGAGGAACGGCTGGCGGTCCGGACGTCTGCGCGGGTCCCACCAGGGGCTTTCGGGAGATACGCTCAAGGCCTGCGACCACGCGGGGGGCTGGAGATTTCGGCGCACATCGCTATAGGGGCGACACAAGAATTTCATCAGCGGAATCGCATCAGCGCCTCCGCCGCATCACCGAGGTTTCCCGTGAAAGTCTCCGCCAGCTCGCTGCGCAAGGGCGCCGTCGTCGATCTCGAGGGCAAGCTCTACGTCGTGCTCAGCGCCGAAAACATCCACCCCGGCAAGGGCACGCCGGTGACCCAGCTGAACATGCGCCGCATCTCGGACGGGGTGAAAATCTCGGAGCGCTACCGCACCACCGAGACGGTCGAGCGGGCCATCGTCGACGACCGCGACTACACCTTCCTGTACCAGGACGGCGAAGGCTTCCACTTCATGAACCCCGAGAACTACGACCAGGTCGTGGCCTCGGAGGACATTATCGGCGACGCCGCCCCCTACCTGACCGACGGCTGCACGGTGAAGCTCTCGACCCACGACGGCGTGCCGATCGCCATCGAACTGCCGCGCCTGGCGACCTTCGAAGTCGTCGAGACCGAACCGTCGGTGAAGGGCCAGACCGCGTCCTCGTCGTACAAGCCGGCGATCCTGTCGAACGGCCTGCGGACCATGATCCCGCCCTACATCGGCCCCGGCACCAAGATCGTCGTGCTGACGGAAGACGGCTCCTACCAGGAACGCGCGAAGGACTGAGATCCCGCACGCCTTCTGGGGTAGTCTTTAGAGGTTCTGGGCTGGCCGCGAGGCCGGCTTGGCCCTAACAGCGCCGCTGGATGGATCCTGATTTCTGGCTCTTCGCCGCCGTCGGCTTCGCGGCGCAACTGGTCGACGGCGCCCTGGGCATGGCCTACGGCGTCATCTCGACCACTGTGCTGCTCAGCTTCGGCGTCAGCCCGGCCAATGCCTCGGCCAGCGTCCACGCGGCCAAGGTGTTCACCGGCGCGGCCTCCGGCGCCTCGCACATCGTCTACCGCAACGTGGACTGGAAGCTGCTGGGACTGCTGGCCGGCGGGGGCGTGCTGGGCGGCGTCTTCGGCGCCTATGTGCTGACCTCCGTACCGGGCGAGGCGGTCAAGCCCTATGTGGTGGGCTGGCTCTTCCTCATGGGTCTGGTGATCCTGTACCGCGCCTGGCGGCAGGCGCGGCCCAAGGTGTTTTCCTGGCGCTCGCCCTTTCCCCTCGGCCTGGTCGGAGGCTTCTTCGACGCTATCGGCGGCGGCGGCTGGGGCCCGGTGGTGACCAGCTCGCTAATGGGCGCCGGCGCCGATCCGCGCAAGGCCATCGGCACCACCAACACCGCCGAGGTGTTCGTCGCCGCGGCCACCTCCGCCGCCTTCCTGGGCAGCCTCCTGAGCGGTCACTGGGAGACCGAGGGCCTGCGCGACCTGCTCTGGTCCCTGGCCGGCCTGATCGCCGGCGGCGTGGTCGCCGCGCCGATCGCGGGCTGGATGACCAAGGTCCTGCCCCTGCGCCTGCTCACCTGGATCGTCGGCTTCGTGGTGACAGCCCTGGCGGTGTGGCAGGGCGCGGGGCTGCTGTAGCCGCTGACGTACCGGCGAATTGCGATACACAAGGTTCGCTGAAGCTTCGCGAGTGCGACCATGATCTTCCGTCGCGGCCTGGGCCGCCTGCTGTTCGCCGCCGCTGCCATCGCCCTCGCCGCACAGGCCCACGCCGCCCCCAGGCCCACGCTTGCCGAACCTTCGCTGTCACCCGACGGGACCGAGATCGCGTTCGTCTCGGGGGGCGACATCTGGACCGTTCCGGCCTCCGGCGGCGCGGCGAGCCTCCTGGTCACGGATGCGGCGACCGAGGGACGGCCGCTCTTCTCGCCCGACGGCCGAGAGCTGGCCTTCACCTCCACCCGGGCTGGGGCCGCCAACATCTATGTGCTGACCCTGGCCACGGGGAAGGTGCGCCGGCTCACCTTCTCCGACTCCAACGAGCAGCTCGACGGCTGGTCCCGCGACGGCCGCTGGATCTATCTCTCCGGCGCGGCGAACGACGTCGCCCGGCAGAATGACGTCTATCGGGTGGCCGCGACCGGCGGCACGCCGCTGGAGGTCAGCCGCGAGCGCTACCTCAACGAGTTCAACGCCGCGCCGTCTCCCGACGGACAGACCATCGCCCTGATGGCCAAGGGCATCTCGTCCGGCCAGTGGTGGCGCAACGGCCACAGCCACATCGACGAGGCCGAGCTCTGGCTGAAGCCCATCGCGGCGAACGCCCCGTACCGCCGCCTGCTGGGCGCCACGTCCAAGCGCCTCTGGCCCATGTGGGCCGCCGACGGGCGCAGCCTCTGGTTCATGAGCGACGAAGGCGGAACCGAGAACCTCTGGCGCCTGCCCCTGGACGGCGGCGCCCCCACCCAGGTCACCCGGTTCACCGACGGCCGCCTGCTGTTCCCGGCCATCGGCTACGACGGCCGCAGCATCGTCTTCGAACGCGAGTTCGAGATCTGGCGGCTCGACACCGCCACCGGTGTGGCGGCCAAAGTCCCCATCGCCTTGCGCGGCGCGCCCGCCGCGGCGGGGGAGCGGCGGCTGGTCGAGAGCAGCTTCCGCAACCTCGTCCTCTCGCCGGACGGCAAGAAGCTGGCGGTCATCGCCCACGGGGAGGTCTTCGCCGCGCCCGCCAAGGACGGCGGCCAGGCCCAGCGGATCACCGAGACCCCCGGCGCCGAGAGCGACCTGGCCTGGTCGCCCGACAGCCGCCGCCTCGCCTATGTGGCGGAACGCGGCCGCGCCAGCCAGGTGATGGAGTACGACTTCGCCGCCCAGAAGGAGCGCGCCCTCACCGCCCCCAGCGATTTCGACGCGGCCCCCGCCTATTCGCCCGACGGCAAGATGCTGGCCTATGTCCACGGCACGCGGCAGCTGCGGGTGATCTCGCTCGCCGCCGGAGGCCGCGACGCGGTGCTGTTCGAGGGGGCCCTCGACCGCAACGAGGGCTCGAAGATCGCCTGGTCGCCCGACTCCAAGTGGCTGGCCTTCGGGGTCACCGACCGCAAGTCCTTCCGCAACGTCTGGGTCGTCCCGGCCGCGGGGGGCCCGGCCCGGCCGGTCAGCTTCCTGGCCAACGGAAACGCCGCCGACCAGATCGCCTGGTCGCCCGACGGCAAGTACATCGTCTTCGACAGCGGCCAGCGCAGCGAACCGGCCCGGATGGTCCGCGTGGACCTCCTGCCCAACACGCCCAAATACCGCGAGGACGCATTCCGCGACCTCTTCAAGGCGACGCCGCCCGGCGCCCCGTCGCCCAAGTCCGACCCCAAGGACAAGACTTCGTCCGCCAAGCCGGCCGCCTCCGAGGGCGAGGCCGAGGCTGAAGGCGACCTCCAGGACGAGGCGCCGGCGCCGAAGGGTAAGACCCCCGTCGTCCGCATCGTCTTCGAAGGCATCCGCGAGCGGGCGACCTTCATTCCTCTGGCCGGCTCGGCCGAGGAGCCGGTGATCAGCCCCGACGGCAAGACCCTCGTCTACCGCGGGCGACAGGGCGATCAGCAGAACCTGTTCAGCTACAGCCTGGACGAGCTGGCCAAGGAGCCGCCGGCCTCGCGACAGCTCACCGGCGGCCGGCGCGTCAAGCGCGACTACGCCTTTAGCCCGGACTCGAAGGAGCTCTACTATCTGGACGGGGGCCGGGTCAGCGCGACGCCGCTCGCCAGCCCCAAGCCGCGGTTCGTCGACGTCACCGGCGAGCTGGTCGTGCGCTTCGAGGCGGAGAAGCAGGTGGTCTTCGACCAAGCCTGGTCCACCCTGAACCGCGCCTTCTACGACGAGACCTACCATGGCAAGGACTGGGCGGCCCTGCGGGCGCGGTTCGAGCCCTTCGCCCAGGGCGCCCAGACCCCGGACGAGCTACGCCGGGTGATCAATCTGATGATCGGCGAGCTCAACGCCTCGCACTCGGGGATCAATCGCCCGTCCGAGGGCTTCGGCTCCCAGCCCGCCTCGCGGGTGGGCGATCTCGGCCTGCGCTTCGACCGCGAGGCCTACGAGGGCGGCCGCGGCCTGGTCGTGCGCGAGGTCGTCGCCCTGGGACCCGCCGACATCGAGGGCTCGATCAAGCCGGGCGACATCCTGACGGCCGTCGACGGCAAGCCGGCCGGCCCGGGCGCCAACCTGGACAGCCTGTTGCTGGACCGGGCGGGCAAGCGCACGGTGCTGACCGTCTCCACCGGCGGGACCGCGCGCCAGGCGGTGGTGCGGCCCGTGGCGCCGGCCGTCGCGGCCGGCCTTCTCTATCGCCAGTGGGTGAACGACCGCCGGGCCTATGTGGAGAAGGCCAGCGGCGGGCGACTGGGCTACGTCCACATCCTCGACATGAGCTCGGCCAGCCTGGACCAGCTCTATATCGACCTCGACGCCCAGAACCAGGGCAAGGAGGGCGTCGTCATCGACGTGCGCAACAACAACGGCGGCTTCATCAACGGCTACGTCCTGGACGTCTTCAGCCGCCGGAACTTCCTCACCATGACCCCCCGCGGCCTGTTCGGCGTGCCCAGCCGGCAGAACCTGGGCCAGCGGGCCCTGGGGCTTCCGACCATCCTGGTCACCAACGAGAGCTCGCTCAGCGACGCCGAGGATTTCACCGAGGGCTACCGCTACCTCGGCCTGGGCAAGGTGGTTGGCGTGCCCACGGCCGGCTGGATCATCTACACCGGCGCCCAGGGCCTGATCGACGGCTCGTCGGTCCGCGTTCCCTTCATCCGCATCCAGGGCGCGGACGGAAGGGACATGGAGCTCAATCCCCGACCGGTGGACATCCATGTCGAGCGCCCGCTGGGCGAGACCCTCACCGGCCGGGACAGCCAGCTCGACACGGCCGTGGCCGAGTTGCTGAAGGGCCTGGGGCCCATCCGCCCATGAACAGCGCCGACGAGAGGCTCGACCTCGCCTGGCGCGTCGCGCCGGCCACCATCGCCTTCATCCTCCGGGTCGAGGCGGCGAGCCGGAACACCCGGGACATCGTCGATGGCTTGATGTTCGCCGCGATCCAGGCGTCGAACGTGTCGGGCATCAACGCCGACCCCGAGCTCCAGGTCCGCTACGCCACCCTGATGGACGCGCCGCCGGACGAGCTGCGCCGGCCCGTCAGCGTCAGCGCCATCGCCCACTCGCTCCGCATGCCCTTCGAAACCGCGCGACGGCGGGTCCAGGCGCTGGTCCGCATCGGCGCCCTGACGGTCACGCCCAAGGGCGTGCTTGTCTCGCAGCAGGCGCTCGGCTCGCACCTCTTTCTGGCCAACGTCTTCCTGCGCCACGAGGTGCTGCGCGATTTCTATTTCGAGATGAAGCTCCTGGGCGCCGCGCCCCACGGCGCGCCGGGCGCCCGCCTCGCCTCGCCGGAGCCGCCCGTCCGGCTCACCAACCGGCTGATCTGGGAATATATGCTGCGCGTCGCCGACGCCCTGGGTGTGGCGGTGGGCGACGCCACCAACGGGGTCATCCTGCTGGCCATGATCCATCGGAACACCGCGGGTTTCGGCCCGGCCGAGTTCGCCGCCTGGACGCAAGATCCGGTCGGACGCGGCCAGCCCGTGCGCAACGGGACCCTGGCGGCCGCGCTCAACTTCTCCACCGAGACCCTGCGCCGCCATGTCATCGCCCTGGAGGCGAAGGGCTATTGCGTGCGCGGGCCGCGTGGCCTGCTGGCCGTCGAGCCGCCGGCAGCCCGCTTGGGACTTGAGCGAATGGTCCTGGACAACCTCGCCAACCTCCAGCGCCTCTTCGCCCACCTCAACCAGTTCGGCGTCTGCGCCGCCTGGGAGCAGGACGCCCGCCCGGCCTCGGCGACCGCCTAGGCAGCCGCCATGTGGCGATCCCAGAACCCTTCCGCCGGCTCCACCTGCTCGACCACGTCCACCCACAGGCCCGAGGGATCGTGGAAGCCGAAGCGGAGCTGGCCGAAGGGTTCGCGCGTCAGCGGATAGGTCACCGGCAGGCCCGCCGCCAGGGCCTCGTCGCAGGCTGCGGCGGCGTCCTCCACCTGCAGCTCCAGACACATGCCCTTGCCAGAAAACGCCTCGGGCCCCGGGGGAGCCGACGGGTGGTCGGGGTGCATGAAGGCCAGGGTGGCGCTCTCGCCCTCCGCCTGCAGCAGGACGAACCAGCTGGCCTCGAAGACCACCTCGAACTTCAGGCCCAACCAGAAGTCCCGGCACTCGCCCAGCCGGGGCGTGACGATGATCGGATAGCGGTCCACGAAGCGCATGAGGGCCTCCTTGTCCTGACTGAGGACGCAGAATAATATACAAACTGTCTGTATGTAAATTGATCGGTCGATGCCCAGGACGAGGGGTTCCCATGCCGAGCGCAGCCAGCGCAGCCGCGAGGCTCTCCTCGCCGCCGCCGGGCGGCTCTTCGCCGAGCAGGGCTACGCCGAGACCAGCACCGAGGCGGTGCTGGCGGCGGCCGGGCTTACCCGCGGCGCGCTCTACCATCACTTCCAGGACAAGCGGGACCTGTTCGAGGCGGTCTGCCGCGTCCTGCACGAGGAGGCGGCCGCGGCGATCCGGGCGGCGGCCGACGCCACCGTCGACCCGGTGGACGGGCTGATCGCCGGCTGTCTGGCCTTCATCGACCACGTGATCGACCCGCGGGCGCGGCGCATCCTCCTCGTCGAGGCGCCGTCGGTACTCGGCTGGGAACGCTGGAACGACCTGGACCGCGCGCATGGCTTCGGCCTCCTGCTGGAGGGCGTGCGCGAGGCGGTGGCCGCCGGAGCCCTGGAGGGCGATCCCGAAGTGCTGGCCCTGATGCTGAACGGCGGGCTGAATCAGGCCGTCGTCTGGGCCGGCCAGTCCGGCGATCCCAGGGCCGCCGCCCGCGTCAAGGCCGGCGCCGCCCATCTCCTGGAGACCTTGCGGCGGTCGGCGCGTTCCTGACAATGGCGGCATACACTTCAGGGCGAGCGTAGCTTCAGGAGTCACCTATGGCTGAGTTCGGCGGATCTCACAGCGCCCCGTCGCTGACAGGCACGGCAGGCGACGACAGCCTGACCGGCACGACCGGCGCCGATAGCCTGGCCGGTCTTGACGGAGACGACACTCTCGACGGCGCGGGAGGCGGGTTCGACACGCTCCGCGGCGGCTCCGGCGACGACCGGCTCGATCCAGGCGGCGGCAGCGCCTACCTCTTCGGGGACGACGGCAACGATAGGCTCGTCGGCGGCGGCGACCTCGGCGTCACCTACATGGAGGGCGGGGCGGGGAACGACGTGCTCGAGGGCCACGCCAACATCGCCACACGCGACTTCGCCGTCTACGTCCGGGCCTCCTCCGGCATCGTGGTCGACCTGCGCCGCGACGACGCTCAGCACATCGGCGGCGGCCAGGGCTTCGATGCGCTGTCCGGCGTCTGGGGAGTCTATGGCTCCGCCTTCTCCGACCGCCTCGTCGGCGGGGGCGCCAACGGCTTCGCCGGCCGTGAGCTACTGGGCCTGGGCGGCGACGATACCCTGCAGGGCGACGGCCGCGGAATGATCCTGCACGGCGGCGAGGGCGACGATCTGCTGATCGGCGGAGCCGGCGTCGACAGCGCGAACTACGGCGCGGTGTGGCTCGACGGCGTCCAGCTCAGCGGTCCCACTGGAGGCGTGACGGTGAATCTTGCGGCGGGCGGCCCCCAGGCCGTCGGCGGCGGGATGGGCGTGGACACCTTCGTCTCCATCGAGAACGTCAACGGCGGTGCGTTCGGCGACACGCTCGGCGGTGGTTCCGGCGTCAACGCCATCGATGGCGGAGCCGGCGACGACAGCCTGTCCGGCCTGGGCGACGCGGACTTGCTCTTCGGCGCGGAGGGCGCGGACAGCCTGTACGGCGGCGAAGGCGACGACAACCTCGATGGCGGCCCCGGCGCCAACCTTCTGCGCGGGGAGACTGGCGACGACGTGCTTCGCGGCGGCCAGGATTTCGATGATCTGCACGGCAACATGGGCGAAGACACCCTCTCGGGCGGGAGCGCCGACGACTGGGTGGTCGGTGGAAAGGACGGTGACAGCCTGGCCGGTGACGCCGGCGGCGACGTCGTCTTCGGCAACCTCGGCAGCGACACCTGCGATGGCGGCGACGGCGACGACATCGTCCGCGGAGGCCAGGACGACGACATCGTGCGTGGGGGCGGTGGCGACGACTTCGTGTCGGGCGACCGGGGCTCGGACACGGTCTCAGGCGGCCTGGGGGCGGACACCTTTCACACCTTCGGCGCCGCCGGCCTGGACCACGTGCTGGATTTCGACCGAGCGCAGGGTGACCGCGTGCTGGTGAGCGAGGGCGGCGCCTGGACGGTAAGCCAGCAAGGGGCGGACGTGGTGGTCGACCTGGTCGGGGGCGGCCGGATGGTGCTCGCGGGCGTGCAGCTGTCGACTCTGACGGACGGTTGGATCACCGCAGCCTAGCCCTGACCCGCAGCGCTCTGGCATAGGTCGGCTATGCGGCTACAACGGGGCGTCGATGTAGGGGAACTCAGAGTGATCCGGTCCGCAGCCCTTGGCCTTGCCCTGACCCTGGCCACGGCCGGCGGCGCGGCGGCGCAGCTCAGTCCCTACGCCTCGGCCGGCGAGCAACAGGCAGCGCTCACCGACGGGCGCGTCACCTCCGAACAGCTGGTCCGCAACTACTTGGAGCGGATCGAGCGGATCGACCGGGCGGGCCCGAAGCTGAACGCCGTGCTGGCGCTCAATCCGAAGGCCCTCGACGAGGCGCGCAGGCTCGACGCCGAGCGCCGGGCGGGCAAGGTCCGCGGGCCCCTCCACGGCCTGCCGATCCTGCTGAAAGACAACATCGAGACCGCCGACGGCACGGCCACCACCGCCGGGTCCCTCGCCCTCGCCGCCAATGTCACGAGCCGCGACGCGCCGCTGGTGACGCACCTGATCGACGCCGGCGCCGTCGTGCTGGGCAAGACCAACCTGTCGGAATGGGCCAACTTTCGCGGCAATCGCTCGATCAGCGGCTGGAGCGGCGTCGGCGGCTTGGTTCGCAACCCCTATTCCCTCGACCGCACGGCCTGTGGTTCGTCCTCGGGGTCCGGCGCCGCGGTGGCCGCGGGCCTCGCCGCCTTCGCCATCGGCACCGAGACCGACGGCTCGATCACCTGCCCTGCCGCCATGACCGGCGTCGTGGGCCTGAAGCCGACCGTGGGCCTGGTCTCCCGCACCCACATCGTCCCGATCTCGCCCGAGCAGGACACCGCCGGCCCGATGACCCGCACCGTCGCCGATGCGGCGGCGCTGCTGAACGTGATCGCCGGAACCGACCCTGCGGACCCGGCCACCCGCGAGGCCGACGCGCGGAAATCCAACTATCTGGCCGGCCTGAAACGCGACGCCCTGAAGGGCGCCCGGATCGGCGTCTGGTTCCCCTGGAAGGGCCGCTCCGCCCAGACCGACGCGGTGTTCGAAACCGCGCTGCAGGCCCTGCGCGACCAGGGCGCGGTGCTGGTGGACGTAAAGAGTCCGGACGAGGCGACCCTCGCCCGCATCGGCGAGCTGGAGGGGGACCTCCTGCGCTGGGAGTTCAAGGCCGCGCTGGACGCCTATCTCGCCACGACCCCGGCCGCCGTGAAGAGCCGCACCCTCGCCGACCTCATCGCCTTCAACAAGGCCGAGCCCCGCGAACTGGCCCTGTTCGGCCAGGAGATCTTCGAGGCCGCCCAGGCCAAGCCTCCGATCACCGACCCCGCCTACCGCGAGAAGCGCACGGTGGCGCGGAAGCTGGCGCGCGATAGCCTCGACAGGATGTTGGCCGAGCAGACGCTGGACGCCATCGTCTCGCCCAGCGGCGGCCCGCCCTCGATCGTCGATCCGGTGAACGGCGGGCCCTTCTTCGGCTCCCCGTCGCGGCTTCCGGCCGTCTCGGGCTATCCGCACCTGACGGTCCCTGCGGGCTACGCCACGGGCCTTCCGGTGGGGCTGTCGTTCCTGGGTCCCGAATGGTCGGAGGCCCGCCTGCTGGCCCTGGGTTACGCCTTCGAGCAGGCGACCCGCGCCCGGCGCGAGCCGGAGTTCCTGCCGGACGTGTCGGCGCGCCCCGACATCGCCCGCGCCTACGACCCACGATAGGCCCTGCAACCTCGGCCCTCCCTGAGGGTTATGCGGCCAGCCAGAGGTGAGGGATCCCACGCCATGATTGCGCGCGCTGTACGCAACGGCCTTGAAAGCGCCGCCGTAATCCATGACATCCGGGTGCAAGCCGCTACTGTGGCGCGGCTCCGCAACCGGAAGGGATTGTCCTCTGGCTCCGCTCAGGAAGAGACGACCGGTCCGCCGCGCGACCCTTAAGGCCCTCAAGGCGAAGGTCGTCCGGCCGGAATCCTCGGCCGATCTGTTCAACGCTGCCGCGAGCAGCATCATCGCTCGGAGATCGGGCCGCGTGTTCGACGCCACCGCCCCCAGATATGCGAACCTGATCCGGCTGGAGCCGGACGTCGCCGCCGTCTCGCCCGAACCGGCGAGCGCGGGGGCGGGCTTCCACCTGATCGACACCACCATGATGTATGCGCCCAAATCCGGCGGGGTGAAGCGCTACCTGAACGCCAAGCGGGCCTGGCTGTCCCGCCGGCGGCCCGACGTGCGCCACACCCTGGTGGTGCCGGGCGCGCGCACTCGCGCCGAGGGCGATGGCCTGGTGACCGTCTCCGCCACCCGCCTGCCCTTCGGCAATGGCTATCGGATGCCCGCCAGCCTGACCAAGTGGGAGACGGTCCTGCGCCTGCTGGAGCCGGACGTCATCGAGGCGGGCGACGTCTTCGTGC
This sequence comes from Phenylobacterium sp. CCH9-H3, assembly GCF_001557235.1. Classification (GTDB taxonomy): domain Bacteria; phylum Pseudomonadota; class Alphaproteobacteria; order Caulobacterales; family Caulobacteraceae; genus Phenylobacterium. Next base: position 18,317 of record NZ_LSJI01000009.1, read on the forward strand.
CGGGCCATGCGGCGCTCTACGCCGGCGACGCCCTAGGCGTGCCCGTGGTCGGGTTCTGCCACACGGACGCCGCGGCCCTGGCCGCCCTGCACTTCGGCGAGTGGGCCGAGGCGCCCACGTTCAACTTCTGGGCCCAGGCCTACCAGCGGTTCGACCATGTGGTGGCCCCCAGCCGGCACATGGCCGCGCGCCTGGCCGACGCCGGCGTCCATCGCACGTCGATCCAGCAGCTGGGCGTCGACACCGACCTCTTCCACCCGTGCCGGGGCGACCGCGCCCGCCTGTTCCACAGGCTGGGCCTGCCGCCCGAGACCCGCCTGCTGGTCTTCGCCGGCCGCCCGGCGCGGGAGAAGAACATCGAGTCCATGGTCGCGGCGGTGGAGCGGCTGGGCGCCCCATACCGCCTGCTGCTGGTCGGCGCCGGCAAGGACGTCACCTGGTCGCCCGCCGTGATCAGCCTGGACTTCGAGCGCGACCCGGTGCGCCTCGCCAGCCTGCTCGCTTCCTGCGACGCCGCCCTGCACGCCAACGAGAACGAGATCTTCGGGCTCTTCGTGCTGGAGGCCATGGCCGCCGGCCTGCCCGTCGTCGGCTCGCGCCGGGGCGGGGTGGGCGAGCTGATCGACGCCAGCGTCGGCCAGCCGGCCGAGAACGTGGAGCCGGGCGGCCTGGCCGGGGCGATCGAGGCCCTCTTCGACCGCGACGTCGCCGCCCTGTCGCTGGCCGCCCGCCGCCGGGCCGAGACCCGCCACGGCTGGGACGCCACCTTCGAGGCCCTGACCCGCCTCTACGCCGGCCTCATCGCCCGCCGCGAGCCCCTGGCGCTGACGGCTTAGCGCCCCGTCGGGAGGTCCTTGAACGCCACATCCTTGTCGACGCGGATGTCGCCCGGCAGGCCCAGGACCCGCTCGGCGATGATGTTCTTGAGGATCTCGTCCGTCCCGCCCGCGATCCGCAAGCCCGGGGCGCTCATCAGCGAAGCGTGGAACGCGCCCTGAAGCGGGGCCAGGGCTGGATCGTTGATGATCCCGTATTGGTCCAGCAGTTCCACCGCCGCATTGCCCAGCTCCTGCATCTGCATGGCGCTGACCACCTTGCCGATCGAGCTCTCGGGCCCCGGAGTCTGGCCGCGGCTGAGCGCGGTCATGGTGCGGTTGCGGGTGTGCTCCAGCCCTTTGGTCGCCACGTACCAGTCGGCCAGCTTCTCGCGGACCGCCTGATCCTTCAGCACCGGCGCGCCGTCGAAGCCTGTGACGCTGCGCGCCGCCTCCAGGAACTGGCTCCAGCCCGCCCCCGACGGCCCGCCCACCGCCAGCCGCTCGTTCATCAGCGTGACCAGGCTGACCTTCCAGCCGTCGTTCACCGCCCCCAGCCGCTGGCTGTCCTTGACCCGCACGTTCGTGAAGAACACCTCGTTGAAGCCCGACCCGCCGGACATCTGGTGGATCGGCCGCACCTCGATGCCCGGATCGCTCATGTCGACCCAGAACATGGTCATGCCCTTGTGCTTGGGCGCCTCGGGGTCGGTCCGGGTGACGACAATGCCGAAGTTCGAGAACTGGGCCCCCGTCGTCCACACCTTCTGGCCCTCGATGATCCAGTCGCCCGAGCCGTCCGGCGCCCGCACCGCCCGCGTCCGCGCCGCCGCCACGTCCGAACCGCCTGAGGGCTCGGAGAACAGCTGGCACCAAATCTCCTCGCCGCGCAGGGCCGGGCCCACGAACCGCTTCTTGGTCTCCTCGTCCGCGAACGCCATCACGGTCGGCACGCACATGCCCAGGCCGATCTGGAACGGGTTCGGCGGCACCGGATAGCGCGCCTCCTCGGCGTTGAAGATCACCTGCTGGATCGGCGTGCCGCCCGGCCCGCCCCAGGCCTTGGGCCAGGTGATCTGGGCATAGCCGGCGGCCGCCTTCTTGGCCTGCCAGGCCTTGGAGGCCGCCATCGACGAGCCGCCGCCCTCCAGGTCGTCGGCCTCGCCCTCGCGCGACTTGGGCGCATTCGCCTCCAGCCAGGCCCGCACCTCGGCGCGATAGGCGGCTTCTTCGGGAGAGTCGTTGAAGTCCATCTGCGGGTCTCCCTACGCGGCCGTGTTCTTGCGTTCGAGCTGGCTGACCAGCCGCTCCTTCCAGACGCGCGGCGCGCCGGCCACCAGGCCGAGCTGGCGCGAGCGGCGGTAGTAGAGATGGGCGTCCACTTCCCAGGTGAAGCCGATCCCGCCGTGGGTCTGGATGTTCTCCTTGGCGCCGAACCAGAACGCCTCGCTGGCCGCGATCCGCGCCGCGCTGGCCGCCACCGGCAGCTCCGGCGCATTGGTGTTCAGCGCCCAGGCCCCATAGTATGCGTTCGAGCGCGCCAGCTCGTTCTTGACGTACATGTCGGCCAGCTTGTGCTTGATCGCCTGGTAGCTGGCGATCACCCGCCCGAAGGCATAACGCTCCAGCGCATAGGCCTTGGCCATTTCCAGACAGCGGTCGGCCCCGCCGCACTGCTCGAACGCCAGCAGCACCGCCGCCCGGTCCGTCACCTGCTCCAGCAGAGCGAAGCCCTCGCCCGCCGCGCCCAGCCGCTCGGCCGCGGCGCCGCTGAAGGTCAGCTTCGCCGCATCGCGCGTGGGATCCAGGGTCTGCAGCGGCTCGCGCGTCACGCCTTCCTTGGCCGAGAGGTCGACCAGGAACAGGCCTGCCTGGCCGTTCTCCTTGGCCAGCACCAGGGCGTGGGTGGCGATATCGCCATCGGTCACCGGCAGCTTCACGCCCGAGAGCTTGCCGCCGGACACAGTGGCCTGCAGCCCGGCCGCGGTCAGCACGCCCGGCCCTTCCGAGGTCGCCACGCACCCGATGACCTCGCCCGCCGCGATCTTCGGTAGCAGCGCCGCCTTCTGCTCCTCGCTGCCCGCCAGCATCACCGCCTCGGCCAGGAAATAGACCGTCGAGGCGAAGGGGATCGGCGCGACGACCCGGCCCAGCTCCTCGGCGATGGCGCACAGCTCGATATGCCCCAGGCCCAGCCCGCCGTGTTCCTCCGAGATCGCCGCGCCCAGCCAGCCTTGCCCGGCCACCGCCGTCCACAGGGCCTCGTCATAGGCCTTGGCCTCGTCGTCCAGCACCTTGCGCACCCGGCTTGTGGGGCAGTTCGCCTCCAGGAACTTGCGCGCCTCGTTCTTCAGGAACTTCTGGTCGTCTGAGAAATCGAAATTCATGGTCCTGTCCTGCCGGGTTCACCGGTCTGGGGTTTCCTGGACCAAGCATTGCGCGTGCGGGAGCGGCTAGGAAAGTGTGACCTCGCGTCAGGGAGGCCCACTGACGGCGCGATGGAGGCGCTCACCGGGAGGGGCGGGGGTTGGTCGACGATCGTATCCGCAGCTCCACCGGATGGTGGGCGATGGGGCGGCCGGCGTCGCCGACGACCAGGCGGTCGACGGCCTCGTCCATCATCTCGATCAGGGGCGCGCGGATCGTCGTCAGCGCGGGATGGATCATCGCGCCGATGTCGCTGTCGTCGAATCCCGCCACAGCGATATCGCCCGGAACGGAGAGGCCCAGGCTCTGCGCACGCGCCACGGCGCCGATCGCCAGCTCGTCGCAGAAGGCGAAGATCGCCGTCGGGGGACGTGGCCGCGCCAGCAAGGCGTCGAGCGCAGGCCCGGCCGTCTCCGCCAGCCCGCGGCCCAGGCGCGCGCGCCCGTCAGCCGGGTTGGCGAGACCCGGAGCCTCCACCTGGGCGATGTCGGCGGGATCGACCCCCGCTTCGAGGAGCCCCTCGGTGAAGCTACGGCTGCGCACCAGGGTGGCATGGTGGCCCGGCGGTCCCGCGATGTGGCCGAAGCGCCGGTGCCCGAGGTCCCAGAGGTGGCGCGCGAGGGCGCGCACCCCGGCTTCATCGTCGGAGAACACGGCCGGCGACCGTCCCGGATCGGTCGCCGGCGCGATCCTCACATAGTCGAGGCCCAGGCGATCCAGGAGTTCGAGCAGCGGCGGCGCATCGCAAAGCGGTGGCAGAACGACATAGCCGTCGGCATTGGGGCGCCTCAGCAGGTCGGCCGGGGCCAGCATGGCCTGCCGCAGCGGGCATTCCTGGATGATCAGTCGCCGGTCGCGGGCGGCGCAGGCGCGCGTGAGGCCTCTGACCACCTCCGCGAAATAGAAGTGCGAGAGATGCGCCGTCAGCAGGCAAAGATTGAAGCTGCGCGCGCCGCGCAGCGCGCGGGCCGCCATGTTCGGCTCGAAGTCCAGCGCCGCCATCGCCGCCTTCACCCGCTCGAGCGTCTCCGGGCGGATCGACGGCTCACCGTTGATGACACGCGACACCGTGCGACCGGAAACACCGGCGAGCCGGCCGACCTCATGCACCGTGGCCTTCCCGCCATGCCTCGCCTTCGTCGGAAAGTCGGAGCCCATCACCACCCGCGCGCAACGCCGAACAGGGCGACCGCAAGCCCGCATGATTAGCATCCGCAGCAATCTGAAACAAATGTCAGCCCCGACATAAAAGGCCCGTGTCATCGTTGACATGGCCAATGTAATCGATAACATCGACACAAGGAGCGCCCATTCGTTGTGGGACGCTGAAAACGCGACGGCGACCAAACGACCGCGCACCACAAAGGGAGGGACACTGAATGCGCTTCCGCGCCGCCATTTTTGCGTCTGCATCGACGCTGGTTTTCGCTACGTCAGCCTGGCCGAGCCTGGCGGCCGAGGAGCCGGCGGCGCTCGATGAGGTGATCGTCACCGCCACCCGCGTTCAGACCCTCGCCTCCAAGACGCCGGTCGCGCTGAGCGCGATCACCGGGGAAGGGCTGACGGCGGCCGGCATCACCAATCCGACCACCCTGGGGGAGCAGGTTCCGAACCTTTCGATCGTCCGCGGCAACGGGCTGCAGATCACCATCCGCGGCGTCACCAGCACCGACGGCACGGAAAAGGGTGACCCCTCGGCCGCCTTCCTGCTCGACGGGGTCTACCTCGCCCGGCCGCAGGCGCAGGAGGTGTCGTTCTACGACCTGGAGCGGGTGGAGGTCCTGCGCGGCCCGCAAGGCACGCTCTATGGCCGCAACACGACCGCAGGCCTGGTGAACGTCATCACCGCCGTGCCGAAGCATGCGTTCGAAGGATCGATCGAGAGCGTCTACGCCAGCTTCGATACGCTCCAGCTCACGGGCGTGGTGAACGTGCCGTTGAACGAGAAGGTCGCGCTGCGGGCGGCGGTCAACTACGACCGGCGCGACAGTTACCTGCGCGAGGGCGTGGCGTCACCGACCTCGCTCGATCCGTTCAAGAAGAACCTGTCGGGCCGCCTGTCGGCGCTGTTCGACATCACCGAGGACATGAGCCTGGTGGTGCGCGCGGACTATTCCGAGATCCGTGGCGTGCCGATCAACACCGTCTACTCCACCAACTTCTTCAACGGCCCGTTCACGGCGGGATCGTTCCCGACCCGCGTGGATGCGGGCGCCAAGGCGCAGCGCACCCTCGGCTACGCCCCGGTCTGGCAGACCCGGCGGGACAACGACACCTGGGGCGTCCAGGCCGAGTACAACTGGAGCTTCACGCCGGACCTGACCCTCACCTACCTCGGTTCGTATCGCGAATTCACCCGCAGCGAGAGGCTGGACGCCATTCGCGGGCAGAACCGGGCGACCTTCGAGGGCGACTACTGGCAGAATTCGCAGGAGCTGCGGCTGGCCTACCAGCACGAGGCGCTGCAGTTCCAGACCGGCGTCTACTACTTCAAGGAGCGGTCGGGGATCGAGTTCTTCATCCTGAACCCGCAGAACCTCGGCCTGCCCGCCACGGCGACCCGGTACGGCTTCCCGCAGGACCCGACGATCGCCGAAAGCTACGCCGGCTTCGCCCAGGCGACCTACGAGGTGGCGCCCCAGCTGCACCTAACGGCCGGCGTCCGCTACTCGCACGACGACAAGTCACGGGTCGGCGCGACGGTCTACGACACCACGGCCGGAACCCGCGTGTTCCTGCAGAACAACAACGCGAGCCGCAGCTTTGAGAAGGTCACCTACCGCCTGGGCGCCGACTACGACATCGACGGCCTGGGGCTGGTCTACGCCACCTTCTCCACGGGTTATAAGGCAGGCGGCTTCAACGACGGCTGCGAGACCGGCACGGGCCCAGGCTGCGCGCTGCCGGCCGACGCCCTCTACTACCAGCCCGAGACGCTGACGGCCTACGAGGGCGGCTTCAAGTTCCACTTCCCCGAACTGGGCCTGCGGTTGAACGGAGCGGTGTTCCACTATGACTACAAGGGGCTGCAGCTCAGCTCCGTCACCAACGCCTGCGGCGTCCCCTGTCAGACGACCCGCAACGCCGCCAAGGCCAAGGTCGACGGGGTCGAGGTCGAGGCGGTCTACACGCCGGCGGAAGGCCATCGGTTCGACGCCAACCTGAACTGGCTGCGGGGGCGCTACGCCGAATTCATGCCCACCCCGGCGTTCGACTTCGCCGGGCTTGCGCTCGACCGCTCTCCGAAATGGTCCGGCGCCGTCGGCTATTCGTACACCCACCCGGTGGGCGACGGGACGATCGTGGCGGCGGCGCGGGTGCGGTTCAGCGCGCGCTATCGGCTGACCCAGATCTCGCCGGTGGTGTTCTTCCGTCAGCCCGGCTTCCACAAGACCGACCTGACGCTGACCTACAACGCGCCCGAGGACCGGTACTATGTGCAGGCCTTCGCCAAGAACCTCGAGAACGAGATCGTGCTCACCGGCGCGACCAACTCCGCCACGGCCAGCACGGCGGCGTTCGAGGACCCGCGCACCATAGGCGTCCGCGTCGGCTATAACTTCTAGCGTCGAGGCGGCCCCTCGCGGGGTCCGGTTCAGGGGAGCGGCAGCACATGAAAGCCAGGATGTTGCGGGCCGCGGCGCTGGCCGCCGCGCTGGCGGCCTGGGCGGCCACGGGAACGGCGGAAGAGCGCCCCGTCCCGGAGGTCGTCGGCGTCGAGGGCGGGCAAATCCGCGGGCGCGTCGCGGACGAGGTCCTGTCCTTCAAGGGCATCCCTTTCGCCGCACCGCCCGTCGGTGAGCTGCGCTGGCGCAGCCCTCAGCCGGTGCGGCCCTGGGCGGGCGTCCGCGACGCCGGCGCCTACGGCCACGACTGCATGCAGATCCCCTTCCCGAGCGATGCGGCGCCGCTTGGGACCACGCCCGCCGAGGATTGCCTGACGCTCAACGTCTGGCGGCCCGCCACCCCTGGCAAGAAGCTGCCGGTCATCGTCTGGATCTATGGCGGCGGCTTCGTGAACGGCGGATCCTCGCCCGACGTCTACGACGGCGCCGCCTTCGCCCGCAAAGGACTGGTGTTCGTCAGCTTCAATTACCGGCTGGGCCGCTTCGGCTTCTTCGCCCACCCCGCCCTGGCCGCCGCCGGCGAGGGTCCGGTCGGCAACTTCGGCCTGATGGATCAGCACGCCGCGCTGAAGTGGATCAGGCGCAACATCGCCGCGTTTGGCGGCGACCCGGACCAGGTGACCGTGTTCGGCGAGTCGGCCGGCGGCATGTCGATCACCAACCTGATGGGCGCACCCGCCGCGCGCGGCCTATTCAACCGCGCCGCCATCATGTCGGGCGGCGGCCGTGGGCCGGCGCCGCTGCACCGGATGTCCCAGGACCTTCCCGGCCTGCCGTCAGCAGAGACCATCGGCGTCAACTTCGCCCGGGCCAATGGGATCTCCGCCGACGGCCCCCAGGCTCTGAAGGCGCTTCGCGCGCTGCCGGCCGCCGCCGTGGCGAAGGGCGTCAGCCTGGCCGAGCTGTTCGGCGGACCGCAGCCCGGTCCGCCCACCTGGTCGGGCCCGTTCCAGGACGGCGTGACCCTGGTCGGCGCGAACCCTGACCTGTTCGCCCGTCGTGCGATGGCGACCATGCCTGTGATGGTCGGCGCGACGGACGCGGACATCGGCTACGTTCCGGCCAAGAGCAAGGACGAGCTATTCGGCCTCTTCGGCGAGGATCGCGAATCGGCGAAGGCGGCCTTCGACGAATCAGGCGAGATGCCCCTGGCCAAACTGATCCAGACGGTCGGCCGCCAGAGCATGATGATCGAGCCGGCGCGCTACCTCGCCAGCGAGATGACGGCCGCCGGCCAGCCGGCCTGGCACTACCGGTTCTCGTACGTGGCCCGGTCCATGCGCGCCGAGTGGGCCGGCGCGCCGCACGCGACGGACATCCCCTACGCCTTCGACACGGTCGCCGCGAAGTACGGCGACCGGCTGGCGCCCGAGGACGCGGCTGTCGCCCGCGCCTTCCACGCCTATCTCGTCAACTTCACCAAGACCGGCGACCCGAACGGCCCGGACCTGCCGGCCTGGCCGCGCTATGACCGCCAGGGCGACGCGCTTCTTGACCTGACGACGGACCGCGGCCCCGTGGTCGGCCCCGATCCGCTGCGGTCGCAACTGGATCTGGTCGCAGCCCGGGCCGCGCGATCGGCCCGACCCTAGAACGGGCCTCCCGAAGGTCCGCCCAATCGACTCAGCTGCCGGGCGCGAACTCGCGCGTCCTGGAGAACCGGCCGACCAGGCGTCCGCCCTGCCACAGCTCGGCAGCCTCGCCCGGCGACAGCAGCGGGTGGGCCTTGATCACCGCATCGTCGTCGCCGGCGGCGTGGATCGTGTCGCCCACGCGCAGTCGTCCGCCGGGACCGACGTGATAGATTCTGTAACTCTGCAAGGCTCCGGCCCCACGCGATACGCAACACCCCCCCACGGGATAACACGGTTCTCTCCTCCGTCGAGCCCAGGTGCGCCGAAAGTTGGGCGCCCATGCCTTGGCGCCGCCCAAGTGGGACGCCTAGATGAGCGGATGCGCACCGACACCCCCCAGCCTATCCGCCTGTCCGAGTACCGGCCGCCCGCGTTCCTGGTGGACGAGATCCACCTGACCTTCGACCTGGCGCCCAACACCACTCGGGTGAAGGCGAAGCTTTCGGTGCGCCGCAACGGCGACCATGCCGATCCGCTGGTGTTCAACGGCGAGCGGTTGATGCCCCTGTCCGTGGCGATCGACGGCCGCGCGCTGACGGCGGCCGAGCACACCATCGATGACGAGTTCCTGACCATCCCCGGCGCGCCGGACGCCTTCACCCTGGAGACCGAGGTCGAGATCGACCCGGAGAACAACAAGGCCCTCGAGGGGCTCTATATGTCCGGCGGCCGCTACTGCACCCAGTGCGAGTCCGAGGGCTTCCGCAAGATCACCTTCTGGCCCGACCGTCCGGATGTGCTGTCCAAGTACACGGTCCGCATCGAGGCCGACAAAAAGGTCCGCCACCTGCTGGCCAACGGCAACCTGATCGACAAGGGCGACCTGCCCGGCGGGCGCCACTTCGCGGTCTGGAACGACCCCTTCCCCAAGCCCAGCTACCTCTTCGCCCTGGTGGGCGGCGAGCTGGACGTGCTGGAGGACAAGCTCACCACCATGAGCGGACGCGTGGTCGATCTGCGGATCTACGTCGATCCGGGCATGGCGCCGCGCGCCGCCTACGCCATGGACGCCCTGAAGCGTTCGATGAAGTGGGACGAGGAAGCCTACGGCCGCGAGTACGACCTGGACCTCTTCATGATCGTGGCGGTCCGCGACTTCAACTTCGGGGCCATGGAGAACAAGGGGCTGAACGTCTTCAACTCCTCGCTTCTCCTGGCCGACCCGGCCACCGCCACCGACGTGGACTACGAACGCATCGAGGCCGTGGTCGCCCACGAGTATTTCCACAACTGGACCGGCAACCGCATCACCTGCCGCGACTGGTTCCAGCTCTGCCTGAAGGAGGGCCTGACCGTCTTCCGCGAACAGGACTTCTGCGCCGACATGCGCGGCGAGGCGGTGGCGCGGATCAAGGCCGTGAAGGCCCTGCGTAGCCGCCAGTTCGCCGAGGACCAGGGCCCTCTCGCCCACCCCGTGCGCCCCTCGGCCTACATGAAGATCGAGAACTTCTACACGGCGACGATCTACGAGAAGGGCTCCGAGGTCATCGGCATGCTGAAGACCCTGATCGGCGCCGAGGCGTTCCGGAAGGGCATGGACCTCTACTTCGACCGCTGGGACGGCCACGCCACCACGGTGGAAGCCTTCATCGAATGCTTCGCCGAGGTCTCGGGCCGCGACCTCTCCGACTTCTTCGCCTGGTATGAACAGGCGGGCACGCCGCGGGTCTCGGTGGCCGGCCGCTATGACGAGGCCGCCCGTTCGCTCGAACTGACCCTGACCCAGGCCAATCCGCCCACCAACGGCCAGCCGGACAAGCGGCCGGTGCCGATCCCGGTGACGGTGGGCCTGCTGGACCTCGAAGGCCGCACCCTGGCCTTTCAGCGCGACGGTCAGGCCCTCGACGAGACGGTCATCGTCCTCGACAAGCCGGAGCTCAAGGTCACCCTCACCGGCGTCGACTCAAAGCCGGTGGTCTCCGCCCTGCGCGGCTTCTCGGCCCCGGTTGTGCTGACGACCGACGCCGAGCCCAAGGCGCGCTACGTCCAGCTGGCCTCGGATCCGGACCTGTTCAACCGCTGGGAAGCGGGCCAGGATCTGGCGGCCGACCTGATCCTCAGCCGCGCGGCGGGCAGGCCGAACGAGGTGGGCGAAGAGCGCTATGCCGAGGCCGTCGGTCGCGCCCTGGTGGACCAGGCCTCGGACCCCGCCTTCAAGGCGCTGTTGCTGGCCCTGCCTTCCGAAAACGACCTGGCGCTCCTGCGCAGCCCCGTGGACCCGGCCGCCATCCACGAGGCGCGCGACGCCCTTCGGCTGCGGCTCGCGCTGCACCTGAACGGCGAACTGCGCCACATCCACACCGGCCTGCAGGACCTCGGCGAGTTCTCGCCCGACGCCGCCGGCGCGGGACGGCGGGCGCTGCGCAACGCGGCGCTGGAGCTGATGGCCGCGAACCCGCGCAGCGAGATCGCCGACATCGCCTACGGCCACTACCGGGCCTCGGTGAACATGACCGACATGATCGGCGGCCTGAACGCGCTGATGCTGATCGGCGGCCCGCTCTACGACGAGGCCCTGACCGACTTCTACGACCGCTGGAAGTCCGAGCCGCTGGTGATCGACAAGTGGTTCGCGGTCCAGGCGCGCGATCCGGGCGAGGTGGCGCTGGGCCGCATCCTGGGCCTGACCGCCCACCCCGCCTTCGACGTCCAGAACCCGAACCGCCTGCGGGCCCTGGTCTCCAGCTTCGCCAACTTCAATCCGGCCCGGTTCCACGACCCCAGCGGCGCGGGCTACCGCTTCCTGGCGGACCAAATCATCGCGGTGGACCGGTTCAACCCCATGACCGCCGCACGCCTCGTGGACCCGCTCGGTGGCTGGAAACGCCTTCGTCCGGACCTGGGCAAACTGATGAGAGCCGAGCTTGAGCGGATTGTCGCGGTCGAGGGCTTGTCGAAGAACGTTTACGAATTGGCCACCCGCGCACTCGACTGATTGCGACGATTGCCCGCGATGACCGCGGGCGGCGGATCAGCTTAGACTTCCGCGTCGGTTCGGTGCGCCGGACGGCGGGAGACGGAGGAGCGGCGGCCTTGGCCGGACGCGGGGGGCAGAATCTCGCAGGCGTGACGCCCGAAAGGCGCGGTCGCGGGCGTGTGCCCGGATCGCCCCGCTATTCGCGGCCGGCGATTCTCTCCGTCGTGGTCGCGCTGGGCCTGATGGGCGTCCTGGCGCTGGCGCGGATCTGGCTCGCCGCCCCTGGCCGCCTCGAACTGGCCGTCTGGCTGGTCTCCGCCGTCGCCGCCGCCATCACCCTGGGCGTCCTGCTGATCCAGGAGATGCGCCGCGTCGACAGCGTGCAGGCCGCGCGGATCGATTCCGAACAGCGCTTCCGCATGGCCGTGGAGGCCGCGCGCTGCGGCATCTGGGAATGGGACCTGGCGGCCGACAAGATCTTCATGTCCGAGGTCACCGCCTCGCTCTTCGGCTGGCGCAGCGGCCTGGTCGACGGCCAGCAGGTCCTCGACCGCGTGGCGCCGGGCCACCGCGACGACATGCGCGAGGCGCTCTCCACCGCCGCCATCTACGGCGACTTCGACGTCTCGTTCCGGGTGCCGCCGATCGCCGGCGCCCGTCCGGTCTGGATCGACTTCCGCGGCCGCGGCTTCGGCGACAGCCCCGAGGGCGGCTTTGCCCGGATCATCGGCGTCGCCCTCGACGTCACCGAGGAGCGCCTCGCCCAGGCCCGAGCCCAGTCCGCCGAGAGCCGCCTACGCGACGCCATCGAAAGCACCTCTGAGGCCTTCGTCCTCTGGGACCGCAACGGTCGCCTCGTGATGTGCAACAAGAACTTCCGCAGCTACTTCCAGCTCGACGCCGAGGTTCTGAAGGCGGGCGTGGGCCGCGAGCAGGTCGAGCGCGCCGCCCGGCTGGCGATCCGCCAGGAATACCCCGCCCCGGGCGGTCGCCGCGGCGTGCGCGAGGCCGAGCTGTCGGATGGCCGTTGGGTGCAGATCTCCGAGCGCCCCACCGCCGAAGGCGGCCTAGTGGTCACCGCCGCCGACATCACCGTGCTGAAGACCCAGGAGGAGGCCCGCCGGATCAAGGAGGAGGAGCTCCGCCGCGCGGTCATCAACCTGGAGCAGAGCCAGGAACAGCTCTCCGAACTGGCCCGCAAGTACGAGGCCGAGAAGATCCGCGCCGAGGGCGCCAGCCAGGCCAAGAGCGAGTTCCTGGCCAACATGAGCCACGAGCTGCGCACCCCGCTGAACGCCATCAACGGCTTCTCCGAGATCATGGCCGGCGAGATGTACGGCCCGCTGGGCGACAGCCGCTACCGCGACTACTGCCGCGACATCCTGAGCTCCGGCCAGCACCTCCTGGCCCTGATCAACGACATCCTCGACATGTCCAAGATCGAGGCCGGCAAACTGACCCTGCGGTTCGAGCCGGTCTGCCTCGAGGAAATCGCCGAGGACGCCCTGCGCCTGGTGCGCAACCGCGCGGAGGCGGCGGGCCTGAACCTCGTCCTGGATTTCGTCGACCTGCCCGACGTCGAGGCCGACCACCGGGCGGTGAAACAGGTGCTGCTGAATCTGCTCTCCAACGCCATCAAGTTCACGCCCCGCGGCGGGCGGGTGACCGTCCGTGGCGAGCGGCGCGAGGATCCGCTGGGCGAGCGGGTGCGGATCAGCGTCCAGGACACCGGCATCGGGATCTCGGCCCAGGACCTGGAGCGGCTGGCGCGGCCCTTCGAACAGGTGGAGAGCCAGCATTCCAAGACCACCCAGGGCACCGGCCTCGGCCTGGCGCTCACCAAGTCCCTCGTCGAGATGCATGGCGGCCTGCTGGACCTGAAGAGCGCGCCCGGCCAGGGCACGGTCGCCAGCTTCGCCCTACCGGTCCGGCAGAGCGCCCCGGTCGTCCTGGCCGGCGCCGCCGCGGCCTAGGCGCGGTCGGGCGAGGGCTTCCCCGAACTGTCGCCGCTCGTCCGGCGGCAGGGTGGCCGCGAAATCCACCAGCCGCCGGTCCATGGCCACCCGCACCTCGTGCTCCAGCCCCCGGGCGCGCGCCAGGCGCTCGACCGCCGCATCCCGGTCGAAAGGCTCGTCCCCGAACGACTGCATCGCCTCGCGCGCCAGCCGCCGCGCCGCGCGGGCCTTGGGACCATAGGTGTGGGCATGCTCCGGCCCGCCTTCGCGCCAGGCGGCCCGGCGCTCGGGCGGCAGGGCCCGGATCGCCGCCATGACCGGGTTGCGCTGCCCTCCCGCCTGCTCCATCGCCGCGGCCGGCGGCGTGCGGGCCTTCTGCAGTTGCGCGCCGACGAAGGCGCCGCCAATGAACACGTTGAGCGCCGTGGACACGAACAGGGCGCCGAGCAGGATCCGCCGGTCCATCAGGCGTCCTCGTCCAGATAGAGGCTGAAGTCGTCGTCGCTCACGGCCGTGACCAGGGCGTCCAGATCCGACCCGGCCGGGGTGGATGGTGAGGCATGGAATTGCGCGCCCG
>NZ_LSJI01000090.1 GCF_001557235.1 Phenylobacterium sp. CCH9-H3
CGCCGTACACGGCCGAGGCGCCGCCCGTCAGGACGTCGACGCGCTCGATCAGGGCGGTCGGGATGAAGTTGATGTCGGCGGCCAGCGAGTTGCCCAGGGTGTTGGGCGTGCCGGGCATCAGGCGGCGGCCGTCGATCAGAACCAGGGTGCGGGTCGGGCCCAGGCCGCGAAGGCTGACCGTGGCCGTGCCGGTCGAGCCATTCGAGATCGCCGATCCCTGGGCCGCGAAGGCCTGGGGCAGGCTGTTGATCATGTCCTCGACGCGGGTCACGCCCGTCG
>NZ_LSJI01000091.1 GCF_001557235.1 Phenylobacterium sp. CCH9-H3
CTTCTCAGTTGCGGTGGTTGCGGCGAACGCTGGGCGTTAGGTCCGCTTCCCACCCTCCGCCGACCTTGGGACGGTCCGGTCCGCGGCTGCCGAAGTTTGGCTCGACCTTCGCAGGCGCGGTGGTCACATAGGGGCATGCAGACTGCTCTTTCAGCGCCTGAGAACGCACTCGATGACGGTGAGAGGGCCTTTGTCGCCAGTATCCGTGAACATGGGTGGTTTCGGACGAGCGTCTTGGCGGACGACAACCAGTCGGGCTTTTCCTACACGACGGGTTTCTGGCTAACGCTTGGCCATCCAGAATTGATCGTCTTCGGACTGAAATCCGAGACAACACACGCGGTGCTGTGGGACGTCTTCCGGGACCTCAAATCAGGTAAGCGCTTCCCCGTTCGGTCTCGAATTGCAGATCTGTTCGGCAACCACCAGGCCTGTTTATTTCCGGTTGATAGGGCGAACTACCCTGAGCACTTGGGCTGGAGCCGCTGGTTCTACGGTGGAGATGAGTTCCCGTGCCTGCAGCTTGTCTGGCCAGATCGGGAAGGCACGTTTCCTTGGGAAACTGGCTTTGATGTCATGGTAGGTCTGCAACCGGACATCTCCGAAGGCGGGTGGGGAGAGTTTTCCTCTTAGGTCCGCCTTCCCATCAGTTGCGAACGTAGGCGCATTTCCTCCTCTCCCTCGCGAAGCGCGTGGGAGAGGAGGAGGGCCATTCCCCCTTCGATGACGTTGGGCGGTCCGCTTCGGTGCGGGCCAAGATCGCATCATCTCGCCTATCGGCATCCATGAGCGCAGGCGCTAGCCGCAGCGGACCTCCTTGATGAGGCCCGTCTGGGCGTCGAAGAGGAAGTTCAGCCGGTTCGGGTTGAAGTCCATGGTCACCGGGCAGGTGGTGCAGGCCACCCGCTGCAGGTCCGGCTTCACCGGCACGGGGATCTCCGAGCGCGGCCGGCCCACGAGATACTGGTGATCGCCCGCCCGGCAGGCGTCGGCGACCGGCTGGGGCGCGGGCGATCACCAGTATCT